>NZ_AP028978.1:0-42500 GCF_036512875.1 Xenorhabdus taiwanensis
ATGTTAAAAATCGCCACAAGGTACATGCTATCTTCCTCACCACGAGGAATAACGCCTTGTGCCCAATATAACGTATCTTTTATTCCGGTTTCTTTTATTGGTCTTGTTTTAGGGGAGTTCGCCGTGTCACTTTCGCTTTGGCAGCAATGTCTTGCCCGATTGCAGGATGAGTTACCTGCCACAGAATTCAGTATGTGGATACGACCCCTTCAGGCAGAACTGAGTGATAACACTTTGGCTCTCTATGCCCCCAACCGTTTTGTGTTGGATTGGGTAAGAGAGAAATATATTAATAATATCAATTTGTTATTAAATGATTTCTGTGGTCCTGAAGTACCGTCACTGCGTTTTGAAGTAGGGAATAAGCCTGTTTCGCCAAACCAGTCTAAATCTCAGAAAATCATTGCCGATATGCCGGTGACTGCTGCGCCGTCCAGTTCATCAGTGCGCCCAAGCTGGGATAACGTAAAAGCTCAGCCAGAGTTATCTTATCGTTCCAATGTTAATCCCAAGCATACATTCGATAACTTTGTTGAAGGTAAATCCAACCAACTCGCCAGAGCGGCCGCCAGACAAGTGGCTGATAACCCTGGAGGTGCATACAACCCTCTGTTCCTTTATGGCGGAACCGGACTGGGTAAAACCCACCTTTTGCATGCTGTCGGCAATAGCATTATGGCACGCAAAGCCAATGCAAAAGTGGTTTACATGCACTCTGAACGCTTCGTTCAGGACATGGTAAAAGCATTACAAAACAATGCCATAGAAGAATTTAAGCGTTATTATCGCTCAGTGGATGCTCTATTAATCGATGATATTCAGTTTTTTGCCAATAAAGAGCGCTCCCAAGAAGAATTCTTTCACACGTTCAATGCCCTGTTAGAAGGTAATCAACAGATTATTCTGACATCAGATCGCTATCCGAAAGAGATAAATGGCGTCGAAGATCGGTTAAAATCCCGTTTTGGCTGGGGATTGACCGTTGCTATTGAACCCCCGGAGCTGGAGACTCGCGTTGCCATTCTGATGAAGAAAGCTGATGAGAATCAAATCCAGTTGCCAGGGGAAGTGGCTTTCTTTATTGCTAAACGCCTGCGATCTAACGTTCGTGAACTCGAAGGTGCTTTGAATCGAGTTATTGCCAATGCTAATTTCACCGGCCGTGCCATTACTATTGATTTTGTACGCGAAGCATTACGTGACTTATTGGCTCTACAGGAAAAGCTGGTAACCATCGATAATATTCAGAAAACGGTGGCTGAATATTACAAAATCAAAGTCGCGGATCTGCTTTCCAAACGCCGTTCGCGCTCCGTTGCCCGTCCGAGACAAATGGCAATGGCGTTGGCAAAAGAGCTGACCAATCACAGCTTGCCTGAAATCGGGGATGCCTTTGGTGGACGTGACCATACAACCGTACTTCACGCTTGTCGAAAAATCGAACAACTGCGTGAAGAGAGTCATGACATCAAAGAAGATTTTTCTAACTTAATCAGAACATTGTCTTCCTAGCGCTATGAAATTTATCATTGAACGTGAGCAATTATTAAAACCTTTGCAACAGGTTAGCAGCCCCTTAGGCGGTCGCCCTACCCTGCCTATTTTAGGCAACTTATTATTGCAGGTAACAGAAGGCTCCCTGCTACTGACGGGCACCGATTTGGAAATGGAAATGAAGGCTCGGGTTACACTTACCCAGCCACATGAACAAGGTGCAACTACGGTCCCCGCACGTAAATTTTTCGATATCTGGCGCGGGTTGCCTGACGGAGCAGAAATCAGTGTAGAACTGGATGGCGATCGCATTCTCGTTCGTTCTGGTCGCAGCCGTTTTTCACTCTCTACACTACCCGCTTCAGATTTTCCCAATCTTGATGACTGGCAGAGCGAAGTCGAATTTTCCTTGCCTCAGGCCACACTAAAACGCCTGATCGAATCCACCCAATTTTCCATGGCGCATCAGGATGTTCGCTATTACCTAAATGGTATGTTGTTTGAAACTGAAAGCGAAGAACTGCGTACCATTGCCACAGATGGCCACCGTCTGGCAGTTTGTTCCATGAACATCGGGCAAAATCTGCCGTCCCACTCAGTGATCGTGCCTCGCAAGGGCGTCATTGAATTAATGCGTCTGCTGGATGGCGGTGACAATCCGCTGCAATTACAGATCGGTAGCAATAACATTCGTGCTCATGTTGGTGATTTTATCTTCACATCGAAGTTGGTTGATGGCCGTTTTCCCGATTATCGTCGCGTATTGCCCAAAAATCCCGATAAAACATTGGAAGCCAATTGCGACACACTTAAGCAGGCATTTTCGCGGGCAGCGATTTTGTCCAATGAAAAATTCCGGGGCGTTCGCATCTACTTAAGTGAGAACCAGCTTAGAATTACCGCCAATAATCCAGAGCAGGAAGAGGCAGAAGAGATTGTTGATGTCAGTTACCAGGGTACTGAAATGGAAATTGGCTTCAATGTCAGCTACATATTGGATGTTCTAAACGCATTGAAATGCGAGCAAGTGAGTCTCCTGCTAACAGATGCCACATCCAGCGTAAAAATTGAGAATTCAGCTAGCCAGGCTGCGGCTTATGTCGTCATGCCAATGCGTCTGTAACAAAATTAACTCATTATATGATTCTCTCGCGTTTGCTGATCCGCGATTTCCGTAATATCGCGGATGCTGACCTGCCACTGGCAACCGGTTTTAATTTTCTGGTTGGGCCGAACGGTAGCGGCAAAACAAGTATATTGGAAGCCATTTATACATTAGGCCACGGTCGTGCTTTTCGCAGTATTCAGGCTGGCAGAGTCATTCGTCATGATTGCGAAGAGTTCATTCTTCATGGGCGACTTGATCAGCAACCCCATGAACGTACTTTATCGGTGGGCTTAAGCAAAAACCGCCAAGGCGACAGCAAAGTCAGAATAGATGGCAGTGATGGACATAAAATTGCTGAATTAGCGAAAATACTGCCGATGCAACTTATTACGCCAGAAGGTTTTACGTTGCTAAATGGTGGCCCGAAATATCGTCGGGCTTTTATTGACTGGGGATGCTTTCACAATGAGCCTCGCTTTTTTGCTGCCTGGGCTAACCTGAAAAGGCTGCTTAAGCAGCGGAATGCGGCACTGCGGCAAGTCACCCGCTACAGCCAAATCCAGCATTGGGATCGAGAACTTGTCCCATTGGCAACCGAAATTAGTCACTGGCGGGCTGAATATATTGCAGGAATTTCCGAGGACATAGAAAAGACCTGCAAACAATTTTTACCTGAATTCACACTCAGTATCAGCTTCCAGCAGGGTTGGGACAAAGAGAGTGAATATGCACAACTGCTCGCGCGGCAGTTTGAGCGCGACAGATCGTTAACCTACACCGCTTCCGGCCCGCATAAAGCCGATCTGCGGATCAGGGCGGACGGTACACCAGTAGAAGATATGCTGTCCCGTGGTCAGTTGAAATTACTGATGTGCGCGTTGAGGTTAGCACAGGGTGAATATTTCACCCGACAGAGCGGGCAAAAATGCCTGTATCTGCTTGATGATTTTGCCTCAGAACTGGATGCCGGCCGTCGTCAGCTATTAGCCGAGCGTCTTAAATCTACGCAGGCCCAGGTGTTTGTCAGTGCAATCACATCCGGGCAAGTTACAGACATGATTGATGTAAATAGCAGGATGTTTCGCGTAGAACATGGCAAAATAGAGGTTCAACCACAGGATTAAGATGAGCGAGAAACGTTGATGTCGAATACATATGACTCCTCAAGTATCAAGGTATTAAAAGGGCTGGATGCCGTCCGTAAACGTCCAGGCATGTATATCGGTGATACCGATGATGGTACCGGCCTGCACCACATGGTCTTCGAGGTTGTTGATAACGCTATCGACGAAGCCCTCGCGGGTCATTGTGACAAAATAACTGTCACTATCCACGCAGATAATTCAGTTTCTGTGCAGGATGATGGCCGCGGTATTCCTACCGATATACACGAAGAAGAAGGTGTTTCAGCAGCAGAAGTCATCATGACCGTGCTGCATGCGGGGGGTAAATTCGATGATAATTCCTATAAAGTTTCCGGTGGTCTGCATGGCGTGGGGGTTTCCGTTGTTAACGCCTTATCGGAAAAACTGGAACTGACTATCCGCCGTGACGGTAAGGTCCACGAACAAACTTATTGTCTGGGTGTGCCACAGTCACCATTGAAAGTCGTCGGTGATACTGAGCAGACAGGAACGACTGTCCGTTTCTGGCCAAGTATGGATACATTTAAGATTAACACTGAGTTCGAATACGATATTCTGGCCAAACGCCTGCGTGAATTATCATTCCTCAACTCCGGTGTTGCCATTCGTTTAATCGACAAACGTACAAATATCGAAGATCTCTTCCACTATGAAGGGGGGATCAAAGCGTTTGTTGAATTCCTGAGCCGCAATAAAAACCCAATTCACCCAAATGTCTTCTATTTCTGTACCGAAAAAGACGGTATTGGTGTTGAAATTTCCATGCAATGGAATGACGGTTTTCAAGAAAACATTTACTGTTTCACCAACAATATTCCTCAGCGCGATGGGGGAACCCATTTGGTTGGTTTCCGTACTGCAATGACCCGTACCCTCAATAGCTACATGGACAAAGAGGGTTACAACAAAAAAACCAAAGTCAGCGCGACCGGTGATGATGCCCGTGAAGGCCTGATTGCGGTGATTTCCGTTAAAGTGCCAGATCCTAAATTTTCTTCTCAGACCAAAGACAAGCTGGTTTCTTCCGAAGTGAAGACGGTGGTCGAAACCCTGATGAATGAGAAGCTGGTGGAATACCTGCTGGAAAACCCGAATGATGCCAAAACCGTCGTCGGCAAAATCATTGATGCAGCCCGTGCCCGTGAAGCGGCACGTAAAGCCCGTGAGATGACCCGCCGCAAAGGTGCACTGGATCTGGCCGGATTGCCGGGCAAACTGGCTGACTGCCAGGAGCGCGATCCAGCCCTGTCCGAACTCTACCTGGTGGAGGGTGATTCTGCGGGCGGTTCGGCAAAACAAGGACGCAACCGTAAGAATCAGGCTATTCTGCCATTGAAAGGTAAGATCCTGAACGTTGAGAAAGCACGCTTTGACAAGATGCTCTCCTCACAGGAAGTCGCCACTTTGATTACTGCCCTGGGGTGCGGAATTGGCCGTGATGAATACAACCCAGACAAACTGCGTTATCACAGCATTATCATCATGACCGATGCCGACGTTGATGGTTCTCACATCCGTACTTTGCTGCTGACATTCTTCTACCGCCAGATGCCGGAAATCATTGAGCGCGGTTATGTCTACATTGCTCAGCCACCACTGTATAAAGTGAAGAAAGGCAAACAAGAGCAATACATCAAAGATGACGATGCAATGGAAGCCTACCTGATGTCCATCGCATTGGATGGCGCAGCATTGTACACCAATCCACATGCACCCGCCCTGAAAGGTGAAGCTCTGGAAAAATTGGTGACTGAATTCAATGCCGCCCAGAGAATCATCCGTCGCATGGAACGTCTGTATCCGCTGGCTCTGCTGAATAACCTGATTTACCATCCAAAACTGACCGAAGATGCCTTGAACGATCAGGCAAAAGTGGACGAGTGGGTAAGCACACTGGCTATTCGTCTGAATGACAACGAGCAGAATGGCAGCACTTACAGCTATCAAATCCATGAGAACCGTGAACGCCAAATTTTCGAACCCGTTCTGTGCATTCGCACACATGGCGTTGACACCAACTACAATCTGGATTTTGATTTTATTCACGGTGGCGAATATCGCCGCATTACCAATCTGGGTGAATTAATCGGGAATTTGATTGAGGAAGATGCATACATCGAACGTGGCGAACGTGGTGAACGTCGTCAGGCAGTCAGCAGCTTTGAACAAGCTCTGGAATGGCTGACTAAAGAGTCACGCCGTGGTCTTGCCGTCCAACGCTATAAAGGTCTGGGAGAGATGAATCCTGAACAGTTGTGGGAGACAACCATGAACCCAGAAACCCGTCGCATGATGCGTGTAACCGTGAAAGATGCCATTGCAACTGACCAACTGTTCACGACTCTGATGGGGGATGCGGTTGAACCTCGCCGGGCATTTATTGAAGAGAATGCCTTGAAAGCGGCGAATATTGATATCTGATATTCCCGAAACTATTTACAGAACTATACCAATCTAACTTCAAGATGCGTGTGATATCTCTCCGCGAAAGCGGGGAGATATCAGGTTTCATATCGTGTTGTAAATTGCAGCTTGAAGTTTAATGCGTATATACCTAATCAATTTCAAGTTGCAGACAACAAATCTGCAACTTGAAAAATAATTGTTTTATCTCCACCAGAAAAATAAAATATTATAATAATCTATAAATATAAACCTGATGGATAATATAAAATAAATACCTCCCCATGATACAGGTAAATTAAAAATTAACTATTCATAAACAGCCCCTATCTCTTAATATATAGCCCCCTATTATTAGATTATTATTTTATATCCATTTATATTCTGTTAATCCAATAAAAATAGTAAATTTATTTTTCACAAAAAATATATATCAATCTAACTTCAAGATGCGTGTGATATTTCCCCGCTTCGCGGGGAAATATCAGGTTTCATAGAGTGTTGTAAATGCAACTTGAAGTTCAATACGTATAACTTCTTTAATTTATATATTTATTATTTCAGCATATTCAATATAACAAAACCTGAACAATGGCCGCCTTAAAAAATTATTGACAATGGATGACGGATAAAGTTAATTATATCCAAACCCATTCATCTCGTCCGATTTATCGGAAGCTGTATCATTATCCGTAGAAGATATTTACCTGTTATATAGTAATGTCACTTAGGAGAAGATCATGCAAAAATTCACAGACCAAACATCCACCAAACCTCATATTATTGATGCTGAGATGGTGAGTCAAAATGAGCTAAGTCGTATATCCGACAATGCCAATGCTCTCCGTGCTAAGGCAATGGAGCTGACCGATTCATGGGAAGGTGTCATGTTCGCATTAACTCATGATGAAATTGAAAATATTGCTCTGGCTGTTGGTTTTATTCCAGAAGTAGCCAGTAAAATTCATCATGAAATTAAGTCACTCAACTATGCAAAAATTCAATCCCAAACAGGCACTGAATCACTTGCTACCAAACATAATATGGATATTAGTCTTCTCGCACTTCGCGGTGTGACAGATTTTGATCATGCTTTGTCCCATATTAATGACAGTAATCTGGAAACAATTCTGGATGAAAATCAAGAGATATTCCAGAAAATCCGTAATGCACTTCCCGCCTATGAAGCCCGAATGAATTTTAGGCCAGAAACAGCTTCTGTGGTGCTTAAATCTCTGGGGGCAGATATATCACCTGAATTGCTTTATGAAATCTGTCCAAAATACCATACAACATCAGTTATAGACCTTGAAAACCGCAAAGGTGTCAGTACCGAGTTTATTCGTTGTGTCACGTTAACATTGGGTACAACCGTTCGCTAAAAGCCAAAAAATAATTAATGCCGCCAATATCTCTATTGAATGGCGGCATTATTCTCAACCAATATAATACTTCAATAAAAACTTAACTCTTTTCTACAGCAAAATACGCAACATACGGCGCAAAGGCTCTGCTGCTCCCCATAACAACTGATCGCCCACCGTAAAGGCAGATAAATATTCCGGTCCCATATTGAGCTTACGCAAACGACCGACTGGCGTATTCAAAGTACCCGTAACCGCAGCCGGTGTTAACTCACGCATCGTTAGTTCACGATCATTTGGGATCACGCGCACCCAATCATTTTGGGAAGCCAACAGGGCTTCAATTTCATGGATCGGGATATCTTTTTTCAATTTCAGGGTAAAAGCCTGACTATGGCAGCGTAATGCCCCGATACGCACACACAAACCATCAATCGGGATCACATGACTGCCCGTGTTCAAGATCTTGTTGGTTTCCGCCTGACCTTTCCACTCTTCGCGGCTCTGTCCATTTTCCAGTTGCTTGTCAATCCACGGAATCAAACTTCCCGCCAAAGGAACCCCGAACTGGTCAGTTGGCAATGCACCGCTGCGGGTAAAATCCGTTACACGTTTTTCAATATCCAAAATCGCGGAAGCGGGATTTTGTAGCTCCTCAGCAACCTGATTATGCAGCATCCCCATTTGCACCAGCAGCTCACGCATGTGGCGAGCACCACCGCCAGAGGCCGCCTGATAGCTTGATACCGATGCCCACTCAATCAAATCATTGGCAAAAAGCCCTCCCAATGACATCAGCATCAAGCTAACGGTACAGTTACCGCCAACAAAGGTTTTGATACCTTTATTCAGACTATTTTGAATATGTTGATGATTGACAGGATCAAGAATAATGACAGCATCATCATTCATACGCAGCGCAGAAGCGGCATCGATCCAATATCCCTGCCAGCCGGTTGCCCTCAGTTTAGGGTAGATTTCATTGGTATAATCCCCGCCCTGACAGCTAATGATAATATCTAGTGCACTCAGCGCCTCAATATCAAAAGCATTCTGTAGCACTCCCGATTTTCCTGCGCTATTTATTGCAAACTGCGGGGCAGGAAGCCCGTGTTGGGAAGTAGTAAAGAAAACCGGATTTATTTCGTCAAAATCCCGCTCTTCTATCATTCGTTGCATCAATACTGAGCCGACCATACCACGCCAGCCGATAAGACCTACACTCTTACTCATGTTTACCCTGCCTTGAAAGATGTTTATCAGATACCACTGATATCATTAAAACTGACAAAATATAACGAAAGGTGCAAGTATATTTATGAGCTATAGCATCAGAATTTCTGAGGCGATGCATCTGCCATTTTTAAACCATGAGATTTGCCTTCGGTTTAGGCGCAATTGAGGCAAAATCCTCCCTAAAGTTGTTGGGCAAGCCTGGATTTTTCCACTACTAATTCTCCATTTATTAGAAAATTAATTTATATTTAACAGCAATAACCTAGGGTTATCTAATGATTGCGATAAGATTCAAAAAAGCCCTTTTTTCCCTCTATTAAGTTATTTTGAAAACTGTTTTAATTAACTATCATTTAATAATCATTATCGTCCTGACATAGCATTCTAATGGAGCTTTTCTTACAAAATTGTTTGGCATTTCCGGTTATTATTTTCAGAGCGAAACGCTGGCAGCAAATGAAACGGGACTTTATGCGGAATAAAGCATGAGGAATAAAGTATTAGGGGACGATAATGCCGATGTGGGCAATCGCGTTGTTACCCAATCAAAAAATTAACGGTAAATTAAGATGGAAATAATGATTGTAGTTATTGTAGTTTTCTTTTTAATTATTGGCGGCATAGGCTGGGGATTTTCACTGTATAACCGTCTGATTCTGCTACGCAATAATGTGGATAACGCATTTGCCAATATTGATGTTATCCTAAAACAAAGAGCAGATCAGATTCCGGCCTTGGTTTCTATAGTTTCCAAAGCAATGTCCCATGAGCGGGAAATTTTCACTGCTCTTAGCAATGCTCGCCAAAATTATTTGACCGCGGAATCATTGCCTGAAAAAATCGAAGCCTCCAATCACATGACTCAAGCGCTAAAATCAGTACTCGCAATTTCAGAAAATTACCCCACTTTAATTTCTGGTGATAATTTTATCGAGCTTCAAAAATCGGTCAGCAATATAGAAGACAAAATCGCCCGCCGTCGTGAAGTATTCAACGATACCGTGACAACATATAATATTGGAATTCAGATTTTTCCCGCACTTATCGTGGCAAATATCCTAAAATATCAACACCTTCCTTTGCTGAAAATTTCCGCGGAAGAAATAAAATACAATGGCATTCGGTTCGAATAAATATAATAAAAAACAGGCAATAAATGACTTCGATTATCATATCAATTATTTTCAGCGCTGTCTTGAGTGGCAGCACTGTATTAATAGCATCATGTTTCTTTAACTTTCGAATTACTCTAAAATGGAGTGTAATAACAGTAACAATCAGCAGTTTACTAGCAAGTATCATAGCTTATCTTGATAAAAATAATGTCCCGTACATTCTTGGGATCTTCTTTATTTTACCTTTTTTGGCTTTATTTATCGCAAAAACTTGTAGAGTTACCACTCATATTATCAACCCCAAAAATGACATGATTAAAAATCTATCATATCTATTTAAAAAAATCACTCAGCTAATTTTAGTTATCTTGATAATTGCTATTAATTATATTTTTAATCACTTAAACATCACAAATAAATTTGCATGTTTTATAGCAATATTTATCATAATAGCTGTCTTAGTATGGCTAAATAAAACTTCGAAAAAAAAATTCTTCAAGCTCCAGCAAATACTCCCTACCTCCAAAATAGGCTCAATGGCAATGGGGTTAGTAGAAGTACAAGGGCAGGTATTCTCAGAAAAAAAGCAACTGTGTACAGCGCCGCTCAGCCAAAAGAAGTGTATCGCTTACCACTATACAGCACATAAAATAACAAAAGATTCCAAGGGAAAAAGACGTTATGAAAGCATCGCCAACGAAACCCGATGTGCACCTTTCAAAATCCAAGATGAAACAGGTTCTGTCAATGTTATTACTACTGATTTATCTTTAACTTCTCTTCCACCGACTTGCGAATATGAAAAAAATAACGTTCGTTATGTTGAGCGAGCAATATTTAACCATGATAAACTCGTACTAATTGGTGCCGCTGTCGAAAGAGATAATAAAATCGTCATCCAAAAGGACATTGAAAACGATATTCTGGCAATTTCTCCTGTAAACTCTGTCACGCACTGGAACAAATATCGCCCATTGGTGAAATCTGCTTTGGCTTTTAGCTTAGCGGCTGCCTTTCTGATTGCGATTGTTTTAACTATTCCTTATGAATATCACGGACAAAAACTAACAATTTTGTTCAATCAATCATCTTTATTCAGTTGGCTGTTTTAACAGGAAAGTGTGAATGAATGACTTAATTGCAACTTTTATCATCATGATCTTGTTAATCTTGCTGCTGTATTATCTCATCGATAATTACAACAAAGTTGTTGTGTTAAAAAACTACACGGAAAAAGCATTTGCCAATATCGATACACTGTTAAAACAGAGAGCAGCCGAAATTCCTGAATTAGTCAATATTGTCGGAAAAATAATGTCGCATCACAAATCACTGTTGTTGGAACTCACACAATCGCGTGAATATTATTTACGCTGTTATCAAGCCAATCAAAAGGTCGAAGTTAACAATCAGATTACCAATATATTGAAACAGATACTGCTGGTATCAGAAAATTATCCTGAATTACAGGCATTAAATAACCTGAATAAACTACAAAAACGCATTACCTTGCTAGAAGAAAAAATTGCTGATCGCCGTGAGTTTTTTAATGAAAGTGTAGCCTTATATAATACTGGAATACAAACGTTTCCCAATCTAATATTTGCTAAAATACTGGGCTATAAACCACGCACAATGCTCCACTCCAACACAATTAATAAATAAGGAAAAACTCATGCTAACTATTCCCTTCAATCTGTTTGGCTTTGCCGATCAAATAGTGAAAGAACCAGCATATGTTGTATTCCTTTCTACTTTTGGAATGTTCATTCCATTTATCGCTGTCACTATTTTGAAACAAATCCCTATGCTGAAAATGATCTCCAATATCTTAGCAGGAACCATTGCACTATCAATTTTCCCTAATTTTGCCATATTAATGATGCTTATCTTCTTGAACATTAGCGGCATACATATGTTTCTCACCGGTATTATTGTCATATTGAACTGCTTTTTCTTTATTATATTTAATTATCAATTACTGGCCGAATTTATGCAAAACCCCTTTTCTGGCATTCCACCAGAAAAACTTGGTCAGAAACGTGGTAAGAAGTAGGTTTCTTACTCGTTTATAGTAATATCTTTCGTGTATATATTGTACTGATGGAAGATAGTATTTAGTGGAGATAGATTCAATTATGTACGACTGTAAGCCGTACATATAAGATGAAACTTGCATTCACATAACAAGTGCAGGATGACAGGAATTTTTACACGGGAATCTTCGTTGAATTTCATTATACTCCTTTGATTTTTTTAATTTTATAAGCAAGCGTTAGAAAAAGATCACCTGTCACAGATAAAAATTTCAACCAGTTTCCTAATATATTATAAATTCACCTTTCGATACCTAATTAATTGAAAGACATAAAACAAAACAGTAACTTTCATTACTAATGACACGATTATTCCCGCTAAAAACTGTGATACTCATAAGTAGAATTTTCTTATCATTAACAACATGAGATCATTCGATTAAATATTTTTATTCTTAACTGAATAAAAAAATCCGGTTAGCTTACGCATAACCGGATTTAGAAAGTTTAAAGCTTTTTTACACCAAAATAAGTGACTCTTACTCCACCGTCACCGATTTCGCCAAGTTCCTCGGCTGATCCACATCTGTACCTTTGATCAATGCAACGTGGTAAGACAGTAATTGCAGTGGCACGGTATAGAAGATCGGGGCGATCAGCTCTTCTACGTGTGGCAGGGAGATGATCTTCATGTTTTCGCTGTTGGTGAAACCCGCATCCTGATCGGCGAAGACATACAGCAAACCGCCACGGGCACGAACTTCTTCGATATTGGATTTCAATTTTTCCAACAGTTCGTTGTTCGGAGCAACGATGATCACTGGCATATCCGCGTCTATCAATGCCAATGGACCATGCTTCAATTCACCAGCAGCATAGGCTTCTGCGTGAATATAGGAGATCTCTTTCAGTTTCAGTGCACCTTCAACCGCGATCGGGTATTGATCGCCACGGCCAAGGAACAAGGCATGATGTTTTTCAGAGAAATCTTCTGCCAATGCTTCAATCAGCTTATCTTTAGATAACATGCTTTCAATGCGGCTTGGCAGGGCATGTAGGGCATGGACAATATCTTGTTCCAGTGCTGCATCCGCACCTTTCAGGCGTCCTATGTAAGCCACCAGCATCAACAATACAGTTAGCTGGGTGGTAAAGGCTTTGGTAGATGCCACGCCAATTTCTGCCCCTGCTTTGGTCATCAGGGCAAATTCTGATTCACGTACCAAAGAGGAACCCGCGACGTTACAGATGGTCAAAGAAGTCAGATAACCCAGTTCTTTGGATAAACGCAGAGCAGCCAAGGTATCAGCCGTTTCACCAGATTGGGACAGGGTGATCAGCAGGCTTCCTTTACGGCGCGCTGGTTTGCGGTAACGAAATTCAGAAGCGATTTCAACATCACATGGAATACCTGCCAATGATTCGAACCAGTAGCGCGAAACCATTCCCGCATTGTAGGAAGTACCGCAAGCAACGATTTGGATATGCTCAACCTGAAACAGCAATTGCGCAGCATTAGCGCCCAGTTCTGACAGATTTACCTGACCATTACTCAAACGGCCTTCCAATGTGCTTTTGATAGCCATCGGTTGTTCGTAAATCTCTTTCTGCATGTAGTGACGGTATACTCCTTTATCACCTGCATCGTACTGAACGCTAGATTCAATTTGTTCACGCTCAACCGCTTCGCCCTGTACATCAAAGATGCGAACGGTACGGCGAGTGATTTCTGCGATATCACCTTCTTCCAGATAGATAAAGCGGCGGGTCACTGGCAGTAATGCTAGTTGATCTGATGCCAGGAAGTTTTCCCCCACACCTAAGCCAATGACCAATGGGCTGCCAGAACGCGCAGCAACCAGTACATCAGGATGACGGCTATCCATAATTACGGTGCCATAAGCGCCACGCAATTTTGGAATCACACGCTGAACCACTTCCAGCAGTGAACCGCCTTGTTGCTGTTCCCAGTGAACAAGATGGGCAATGGTTTCTGTATCTGTATCAGAAGAGAAGGTGTAACCACGCGCTTTCAATTCTTCACGTAGTTCTTCGTGGTTTTCAATAATACCATTATGCACAACAGCAATATTTTCAGAAACATGGGGATGGGCATTACGTTCGCTTGGTTCACCATGAGTCGCCCAACGAGTGTGGGCAATCCCCGTGCCACCAATAACCGGCTGTTTGTCTGCTTCATCAGACAGCATCTGCACTTTACCCACTTCACGCAGGCGAGTCATGTGGTTTTCACTGTCAACGACAGCTATACCCGCAGAGTCGTAACCACGGTATTCCAGGCGACGAAGACCTTCAATCAGTATTTCTGCAATATCCCGTTGTGCTACTGCACCAACAATTCCACACATTTTGTTTTATTCCTAAAAATAGGGCTAAACAACGCCCTTTTTATGTCGCACAACCTGATTGTCCTACGGCAAATCGCGTTTCGGCTTTGCCGTCCCCGAGCTTTGTAGAGATGGGGATTTTTATTATGGATATATCTTAATTATTTTTTCTTCACTGGACGCTGCCAGTTTTTAATATGGGTTTGCTTTACGCGACTGATAACCAATTCGTTCTCAGCAATGTCTTTTGTTACTGTGGTTCCGGCACCAATCGTCGCACCTTTCGCTACCGTAACGGGTGCAACAAGTTGGGTGTCAGAACCAACAAAAACATCATCACCAATGATGGTCTTAAATTTATTGACGCCATCATAGTTACAAGTAATGGTTCCCGCACCAATATTTACATTATTGCCAATTTCAGAATCACCAAGATAAGTCAGGTGACCAGCCTTGGAACCTTTGCCCAGCGAGGATTTTTTCATTTCAACGAAATTGCCAACGTGAGCTTTTTCCGCCAATTTGGAGCCAGGGCGTAAACGGGCAAAAGGCCCAATAGTGCACTCGTCCGCAATTTCAGAATCTTCGATGATAGTGTAAGGGTCAATGACTGCCCCATCACCAATAACACAATTTTTCAGGATACAACCAGAGCCAATCTGAACATTATTTCCCAGTGTGACATGGCCTTTAATAATCACATTGGTATCAATCACCACATCTCGACCATGTTCTAATGTTCCGCGCAAATCAAAACGAGCCGGATCTAACAACATGACGCCCGCCAACAGTAATTTTTCTGCTTGCTCAGATTGATAAATACGCTCCAAGGCAGAAAGTTGCTGGCGATTGTTGACTCCTTCCATCTCACTTAAACGGCTTGGGTGTACCACCTTGATTTGACGACCTTCTTTGTGTGCAAGCGCAATAACATCCGTCAGGTAATATTCTCCCTGTGCGTTATTGTTTTCCAACCTTGATAACCAACGTTTCAAATCACCGCCATTCGCTACCAAAATACCGGTATTAATCTCGTTGATTTTACGCTGTTCTTCCGTTGCATCTTTCTGTTCGATAATGCCCGTCACTTCACCATCTTCACGAATGATACGACCATAGCCCGTTGGATTATCCAGTATCGCGGTTAATAAACCAATTCCACCCTCTGGCTTAGCTTCAATCAAACGCGCCAAAGTATCTTTACCAATCAAGGGCACATCACCGTAAAGGATCAGAATATCTTCATCATCCGAAAAATGCGGAGCAGCTTGCTGCATGGCATGACCCGTGCCAAGCTGTTCTGCTTGCAGTACCCAATTTAGATCTTGGTTGGGAAGGGCTTGTTTCATCAAATCCCCACCATGACCATAAACCAAGTGAATATTTTGGGCACCCAAATCCATTGCGGTATCAATAACATGCTGAACCATCGGCTTACCGGCTAGCAAGTGCAGAACTTTAGGAAGCGCGGAATACATGCGAGTTCCCTTGCCTGCGGCAAGGATCACGACACTTTTTGTACCGACACTATTTACGTTGTCATTATTTGCAATCACAGACATAAGAAACCTGACAATCCCAATTTTTAAGTATGAAAGTAAACCTGTTTGCGAAATAAATTGCCACATATTTCGCAATGCAAAAAAGCCAGTTAGTTTTCACCAACTGGCTTTTTATCTAACTGCCTATACCCTTTGGTACATTACATCATTTTTTTTGTCAGCTCGATAACGCGAAGTTTCGCGATCGCTTTCGACAATTCAGCAGATGCCTGAGCATAATCAACATCGCCGTGAGAATTACGGATGTGTTCTTCTGCCTTGCGCTTGGCTTCAAGCACTTTAGCTTCGTCCAAATCCTTACCACGGATCGCTGTATCGGCCAGTACGATAACGCCGTTTGGCTGAACTTCAAGAATACCACCTGACAGGTAGATAAATTCTTCTTCACCAAACTGCTTAACAATACGTATCATGCCCGGTTTTATGGCAGTAAGCAGTGGCGTGTGTTGAGGATAGATCCCCAGCTCACCTTCACTACCTGTCACCTGAATTTTCTGTACCAGCCCTTCAAACATCTGTTTTTCAGCACTGACTACGTTCAGGGAGAACGTCATTGCAGCCATATCAACCTCCCGTCAGCCGTATTAAAGCGTTTTCGCTTTTTCCACAGCTTCTTCGATGGTACCAACCATGTAGAACGCCTGCTCTGGCAGGTGGTCATAATCACCGTCCAGGATGCCTTTGAAGCCACGGATAGTGTCTTTCAAAGAAACGAATTTACCTGGTGAGCCGGTGAAGACTTCTGCAACGAAGAATGGCTGAGACAGGAAGCGCTGGATCTTACGGGCACGCGCCACAACCAGTTTGTCGTCTTCAGACAGTTCGTCCATACCCAGAATGGCGATGATGTCTTTCAGTTCCTGATAACGTTGCAGGATAGACTGAACACCACGAGCCACGTCATAGTGCTCCTGACCAACAACCAGTGGGTCAAGCTGACGGCTGGTTGAATCCAGTGGATCAACTGCAGGGTAAATACCCAAAGAGGCGATCTGACGGCTCAATACGACGGTTGCATCCAAGTGAGCAAAGGTTGTCGCAGGTGATGGGTCAGTCAAGTCATCCGCAGGAACGTAAACTGCCTGTACGGAGGTGATGGAGCCTGTTTTGGTTGAGGTGATACGCTCTTGCAGAGCACCCATCTCTTCCGCCAACGTTGGCTGATAACCTACCGCAGATGGCATACGACCCAACAGTGCAGATACTTCTGTCCCTGCCAGGGTATAACGGTAAATGTTATCAACGAACAACAGAACGTCACGGCCTTCATCACGGAATTTTTCCGCCATCGTCAAACCTGTCAATGCAACACGAAGACGGTTTCCTGGTGGCTCATTCATCTGACCGTATACCAGAGATACTTTGTCCAGTACGTTTGAATCGGTCATTTCATGATAGAAGTCGTTACCTTCACGGGTACGCTCACCAACACCAGCAAATACAGAGTAACCTGAGTGCTCGATCGCGATGTTACGGATAAGCTCCATCATGTTAACGGTTTTACCTACACCCGCACCACCAAACAGACCAACTTTACCACCCTTAGCGAATGGGCAGATCAAGTCCATCACCTTGATACCGGTTTCCAGCAATTCCTGAGAGTTGGATAACTCTTCATAGCTTGGTGCTGTACGGTGAATTGACCAGCGCTCTTCTTCGCCGATCTCACCTTTCATGTCAATTGGATCACCCAATACGTTCATGATACGGCCCAGTGTTGCTTTACCCACTGGTACTTCGATTGGGTGTCCTAAATCAGTCACGTCCAAATTACGGCGCAGGCCATCGGAGGTACCCATTGCGATACAACGAACGATACCACCACCTAACTGCTGCTGAACTTCCAGCACCAGTTTTTCTTCACCGTTTTTAACCTCAAGGGCATCGTATACTTTTGGTACGCTGTCCTGAGGGAATTCGACGTCCACCACGGCGCCGATTACCTGGATAATCTTTCCAGTAGCCATCTTGAATCCTCTACGTAATTCGTAAACCTAGCTGTTAAACCGCAGAAGCACCCGAAACGATTTCGGTGAGTTCCTGAGTGATGCTGGCCTGACGAGCTTTGTTGTAAACCAACTGCAACTCTTTGATCAGGTTGCCACCGTTATCGGTCGCGGCTTTCATCGCTACCATTCGTGCGGCCTGTTCACTAGCCAGGTTTTCAACGACGCCCTGATAAACTTGCGCTTCTATATAGCGGCGCAGCAGGGTATCCAACAGCGCCTTAGGATCAGGTTCATACAAATAGTCCCAAGACTTCTTCTTCAGTGTTTCATCGTCTCCGGCTGGCAGAGGCAATAACTGAGTGATCGTCGGAACCTGAGACATTGTATTCATGAACTTGTTTGTCACTATATACAGTTTATCCAGACGCCCTTCGTCATATGCTTGCATCATGACGTGGACTGGCCCGATCAGTTCGGATAATGACGGGTTATCTCCCATCCCTGTTACTTGAGCAACAACGTTGCCACCAACAGAAGAAAAGAAGGAAACCGCTTTTGATCCAATAAGCGCCAAATCAACTTGGACGTTTTTATCAGACCAGTCTTTCATTTCTATCAGCAATTTTTTGAACAAGTTAATGTTCAAACCGCCACATAAACCACGATCAGTCGAAACAACCACGTACCCAACACGCTTGACTTCGCGCTCTTCAAGGTATGGATGTTTGTATTCCAGATTACCTAACGCAAGGTGTCCAATCACATTGCGAATGGTTTCTGCATAAGGACGGCTGGCCGCCATGCGATCCTGCGTTTTACGCATTTTGGACGCGGCGACCATCTCCATCGCTTTAGTGATTTTTTGCGTGTTCTGCACACTGGCGATTTTGGTACGTATCTCTTTTGCGCCGGCCATTTCTGCTTCTCCGAATTCAACCAGACGGCCCCATTTTTTTCATTAAATAGAATCAAACAGGGCCGAATAGTGTTACCAGGACTGAGTCGCCTTGAAGGATTCCAACAGAGCTTTCAGCTTCGCTTCGATCTCTCCATTGTAATCACCAGACTGGTCAATCTCTTTCAGAAGATCAGCATGTTCACGGTTAGCATACGCCAACAGCGCAGCTTCGAAACTGACCACTTTTGCGATTTCGATATCTTCCAGATAACCACGCTCAGCAGCAAACAGAGACAGAGCCTGCTGTGCAATAGACATCGGCTGATACTGTTTCTGTTTCAGCAACTCAGTGACTTTCTGACCATGATCCAACTGTTTACGCGTTGCATCATCCAGATCAGAAGCAAACTGGGAGAATGCTGCCAGTTCGCGGTACTGAGCCAGAGCGGTACGAATACCACCAGACAGTTTCTTGATGATCTTAGTCTGAGCAGCACCACCTACACGGGATACAGAAATCCCTGGGTTAACCGCTGGACGGATACCTGAGTTGAACAGAGACGATTCAAGGAAGATCTGACCATCAGTGATGGAGATAACGTTTGTTGGTACGAATGCAGAAACGTCACCCGCCTGAGTTTCAATGATTGGCAGTGCGGTCAGAGAACCGGTTTTACCCTTCACTTCACCATTAGTGAATTTTTCAACGTATTCAGCGTTAACACGCGCTGCACGCTCCAGCAGACGGGAGTGCAGGTAGAAAACGTCACCAGGGTATGCTTCACGTCCAGGTGGACGACGCAGCAACAGGGAAATCTGACGGTACGCTACAGCCTGTTTAGACAGGTCATCGTAAACAATCAGTGCATCTTCACCGCGATCACGGAAGTATTCACCCATCGCACAACCAGAGTAGGGAGCCAGATATTGCAGAGCCGCAGATTCAGAAGCGGATGCAACAACAACGATGGTGTTTTCCAGTGCGTCGTGTTCTTCCAGTTTACGAACTACGTTAGCAATGGTAGAGGCTTTTTGACCAATCGCAACATAGACACATTTGATACCAGAATTACGCTGGTTGATGATCGCATCAATAGCCAGAGCAGTTTTACCAGTCTGACGGTCGCCGATCACCAGCTCACGCTGGCCGCGACCGATTGGGATCATGGCATCAACGGATTTGTAACCTGTCTGGACAGGCTGATCAACAGATTGGCGATCGATAACACCTGGTGCGATAACTTCTACCGGTGAGAAGCCATCGTTCTCAATAGCACCTTTGCCGTCAATTGGTTCACCCAGTGTGTTAACAACACGACCCAGCAGACCACGACCAACAGGCACTTCCAAAATACGGCCAGTACATTTGACTTTCATGCCTTCGGCCAAGTCAGCATACGGACCCATCACAACCGCACCTACAGAGTCGCGCTCCAGGTTCAGTGCAATTGCGTAACGGTTGTCAGGCAGGGAAAGCATTTCACCCTGCATGACATCGGCTAAACCGTGGATACGAATGATACCGTCGTTAACGGAAACAATCGTACCTTCATTGTGAGCTTCGCTCACGACATTGAACTGAGCAATACGCTGTTTGATCAGTTCGCTGATTTCGGTGGAATTCAGTTGCATATGCTCCAGTCCCCTTAAGACTGCAAGACGTCTGTTAAACGATCCAGACGGCCACGAATACTGCCATCTATTACCATGTCACCTGCACGGATAATGACACCGGCAATAACAGACTTGTCAATTTTGCAATTCAGCTTCACTTTGCGTGACAGACGTTTTTCCATCGCCGCAGAAATTTTAGCCTGCTGCTGCTCATTCAGTTCGGACGCAGAAGCCACTTCAACATTGATAGTTGATTCAAGTGACGCACGCAATTGGATAAATTGCTGGAAGACTTCTGGCAGTACCAGCAAGCGACCATTTTCTGCCATTACACGAATAAAGTTCTGAGCATGCTCATCAACCTGCTCACCACAAAGAGTGATGAAGGTTTTGGCTAACGTTTCCGGTGCTAATGAACCGGAAAGCAGCTCACCAACCTGCTCATTGCGAGTAACCTCAGCAATGAACGCCAGCATATTCTGCCAGTGTTCAAGCGACTGGTGTTCTACAGCAAAGTCAAAAGCTGCTTTGGCGTAGGGGCGAGCTACCGTAGCGAATTCAGACATGCCCCTCCCTCCTTACAGTTCAGCGACCAGTTTATCAACGATGTCGCTGTTAGCAGCTTCATCCACGGAACGTTCGATGATTTTCTCGGCACCTGCGATCGCCAGCATCGCAACCTGTTTACGTAACTCTTCACGAGCGCGCTTGCGTTCAGCTTCAATTTCAGCATGAGCTTGCGCTACAATTCTGTTACGTTCCAGCTCTGCTTCTGCTTTAGCATCATCGATAATTTGGGCTTTTTGTTTATTAGCCTGCTCAATGATAACTTGTGCATCAGCTTTCGCTTTTTTCAGTTGGTCGGTCGCATTGGCTTGCGCTAAGTCCAGGTTCTTTTTGGCACGCTCTGCTGAAGCCAAACCGTCAGCAATCTCTTTCTGACGTTTTTCGATGGCCGCCATGATTGGTGGCCATACATACTTCATGCAGAACAAAACAAACAGGACAAACGCTAAGGCCTGGCCGAGGATTGTTGCGTTAATATTCACGACACAATACCTCTATTTCAATTAATGAATTGGCGTAATTTTAAGTTCTGCTATCTTATTAACCGCCAACAGCGAACATCATAAACAAGCCCAGGCCCACAGCAATCATCGGGATGGCGTCAACCAGGCCCATGACGATAAAGAACTGCGTACGCAGCAGAGGAATCAGATCAGGTTGGCGAGCAGCGCCTTCCAGGAATTTACCCCCGAGGATGCCGATACCGATCGCAGCACCGATAGCCGCCAAACCCATCAGAATAGCGGCAGCTATGTACAGCAGATCCATGTTTATATCCATGACAGTCTCCAGTTTGTTTCAAGTTAAAACACAATGATTGATTGATAAAAATTAATGCTCTTCAGATGCCATCGACAGATAAACAATCGTCAGAACCATGAAAATAAAGGCTTGTAACGTAATAATTAGTATGTGGAAAATCGCCCAAGGCAGGCTGAGTAACCACTGTGCTCCCCACGGTAGAAGGGCCGCAATAAGAATAAAGATCAATTCGCCAGCATACATATTACCAAACAGTCGCAGACCGAGTGATATAGGTTTAGACAGCAAGCTAACCCCTTCCAAGATTAAGTTAATTGGAATAAAGAGTGGATGATTGAAAGGCTGCAATGTCAGCTCCTTCGCAAAACCACGAATTCCTTTCATCTTAATGCTGTAGAACAGAATGAGGACAAAAACACCGAGGGCCATCGACAAAGTGACACTGACGTCTGCGGTTGGAACAATACGCAGAGCAGGCAAGCCGAAGAAGTGCTCTCCGATTAAAGGAATAAAATCGATTGGCAGCAAATCCAATGCGTTCATGAGTAACACCCAGACGAACACAGTCAAAGCCAGAGGAGCTATCACTTTGCTCTTGCCGTGATACATATCACGCACGGTGTTATCAACGAAGCCGATTACCATTTCTATTGCAGTCTGAAATTTGCCCGGAACGCCGTCAGTGGCGCGAACCGCGACTCTTCTGAACACAAATAGAAACAACATCCCTAATACGATGGAGAAAAAAAGCGAGTCGATATTCAACGTCCAAAACGTCGCCTCATAACCACTAGCGTGGGGATTGACCAACTCAAAGGTACGCAAGTCCAACTGAAGGTGCTTCAGGTGATGACTTATGTACTCCGAAGTTGAAACTTCTCCTGATGCAGACATGATGCTTTTTACCCTTTTGTTGTTAAAAACGCTAACCGTTCATTACGGCAGGTGCGATGATCTGCACAATCAGCACCGCTAAATAGGCCACACCAAGTGGTGCAAATGCCGCCTTGAACACCCCTAAAGCGACTATCAGCACGATTATCGTAATGATAACCTTCACCCCTTCGCTAATCGCGAAAAACCATGCAATCCGTACTGGAGCCCCTTCTTCTTTTACCTTTTGGAAGCGGCTAAGTAGCATAAAAATGGCATTTGGTAGCCAACATGCTAGCCCACCAGCAAAAGCAGAAGCGCCCCACTCTATACTTTTGGTACAAAAAGCTACACTGAGAATAACAAAAGTCATTAACTGCAAAAATAACAGTTTCAGTGCCATTCTATCGCTGTAAAGGGATACAGACATGACTTTTGTTTTCCCCCTGTGGTACACCATCACATATCAGGCTTTGCTGAATGTTGTATAAAACTGGCTTTGCTTAAGAGTGTCAAGTGACAAAAACGTGCAAATTATACGGCCCGCCAAAATGAATTCAATCCATAAGTAGCGAAAAAGTGAATAATTATTTAAATTTCTAACTTTGGTGCTAGATCGCTCACAAATACCATTTAATATTCCGCAATAAGTAATGGTATGACCTCAAAATTAAACGTGATATACATCACATTAAACAAAAACCATTAATTATATTTATCATTAAATATGTGATAAAAATCTTTTATTTTTTTTATCGAAAATCAAACTATTAATATTATACCTATGAAGTTTTATCTGATATATCGATAAAAAAGGCTAAATGATTATTTTCTCGCTTTCTCTAAAATTTATTTATAAAGAAAATCGATAGCAACCTTTGAAAAGAGAAATTCTACCAATATAAAAATAACGTTGGTTTTCTGTAAATCATCAGTAAATAAAGTTGAATCCACGGAAAAGAATAATGAGTAACGCCAGTTACATTTTAAGTGTAGTTTACGTCACTCATTATTTAGATTTTTATTGACAAATAGCAAAGTTAGTTTGACTTAAGTATTACCAAATGACGCTGTTCATCTAACTCTGCAACCAGGAGAGGAACAACGGTGTCGAGCACAATCCCCGTTGGCAATTCAGCCAATTCATCTTCCGGCAGTACACCTTTCAAAGCATAAAAACGCCCTTCAAGTGGTTTAGGAAGATGGTTGCACCATGACAGCATGTCTTGCAGTGAAGCAAATGCACGGCTAATCACTCCATCAAAAAGAGGTTCAGGAATAAATTCTTCAACCCGGCTCTGTACAGGCTCAATATTGTTCAAACCTAATTCATGTTGAACCTGACGCAAAAAGCGAACGCGTTTTCCCAAACTATCTAATAAAGTGAAATGAGAATCTGGGCGTACAATTGCCAGCGGGATTCCAGGCAAGCCAGGCCCTGTTCCAACATCAATAAAACGTGTTCCATGCAGGAATGGATTAACAGCGATGCTATCCATAATATGCCGAACCAGCATCTGTTCCGGATCACGGACAGATGTCAGGTTATAAGCCTTGTTCCATTTATTCAGCATGTCAACATAGGCAACGAGCTGCTGTTTTTGTGACAGTGATAACTTAATGTCAGTTTTCGCCAACAGTGATTCCAATTTGTTAAGCAAAATCTGCCTCCTTAAGCGCTACGACGCAATAAACCTTGTTTTTTCAGCCATACCAGCAAAATAGAAATTGCTGCTGGAGTGATACCTGAAATACGTGAAGCCTGGCCAATTGAACTTGGTTTATGGTCATTCAGTTTTGCAATAACTTCGTTGGAAAGTCCGCTCACTTGTTGATAATCCAAATCAACAGGCAGTGCGGTATTTTCATTACGTAATTGTTTTTCGATCTCTTCTTGCTGACGGGCGATATAGCCTTCATATTTCACTTGAATTTCAACTTGATCCGCAGCTTGAGGCTCAGTCAGCCCGGGAGAAAAACGTGGTAACGATGTCAACAATTCATAATTCATCTCAGGGCGACGCAGCAAATCTTCACCGTTGGCTTCTTTTGACAGCGGTGTTTTCAGCATCTGGTTGATATCCTCTAAGTTATCAGAATGAGGATGAACCCAAATATTGCGCAGGCGCTGGCGTTCCTGTTCGATCATTTCAAATTTGCGGCAGTAATGTTCCCAACGGAGATCATCAACCAAGCCAAGTTTGCGGCCTTGTTCAGTCAGTCGAAGATCCGCATTGTCTTCACGTAGCATCAAACGATATTCAGCGCGGGAGGTGAACATGCGGTAAGGCTCTTTAGTGCCGAGTGTGCATAGATCATCGACCAAAACGCCAATATAAGCCTGATCACGGCGTGGGAACCAACCGTCTTCACCATTGGCATAACGTGCAGCATTGAGACCAGCCAGTAATCCCTGCGCAGCCGCTTCTTCATACCCAGTGGTGCCATTGATCTGACCAGCAAAGAACAGACCGTGAATAAATTTACTTTCCAGTGTTTGCTTTAAATCACGTGGATCGAAGAAGTCATATTCGATCGCATAGCCAGGGCGAATAATACGGGCATTCTCCATGCCTTTCATGGAGTGAACAATTTGCATCTGAACATCGAATGGCAAACTGGTAGAAATACCGTTTGGATAGATTTCGTTACTGGTCAATCCTTCTGGTTCCAGGAAGATCTGGTGAGCGTTACGATCCGCAAAACGCATAACTTTGTCTTCGATGGAAGGACAGTAACGAGGGCCTATTCCTTCGATGATCCCCGCATACATTGGACTGCGATCCAAGTTATTGCGGATCACTTCATGGGTTTTTTCATTGGTATGTGTGATGTAGCACGGGATCTGCCGTGGGTGTTGATCGACATTCCCCATGAATGAAAATACGGGTGTTAGGTTATCGCCCAGTTGTTGTTCAAGCTGGCT
This sequence comes from Xenorhabdus taiwanensis, assembly GCF_036512875.1. Classification (GTDB taxonomy): domain Bacteria; phylum Pseudomonadota; class Gammaproteobacteria; order Enterobacterales; family Enterobacteriaceae; genus Xenorhabdus; species Xenorhabdus taiwanensis. The sequence continues at coordinate 25,401 of NZ_AP028978.1, forward strand.
AAAATCAATGGATCGTGCATCAATGCGAGGTGGTGTGCCTGTTTTCAGGCGAGCTACACGCAGGGGCAGTTCACGTAAACGGTGAGATAATGAGATCGCCGGAGGATCACCTGCTCGTCCTCCACTGTAATTTTCCAATCCGATGTGAATTTTTCCATCAAGGAAAGTTCCTACTGTCAGAACTACAGATTTAGCTTTAAATTTCAATCCCATACGAGTGATAACACCTGTAACAGTGTTATTTTCAACCATGAGATCTTCAACGGGTTGCTGGAAGATCATCAAGTTAGGTTGATTTTCCAGTGCTGTTCTTACAGCTTGTCGGTAAAGTACTCGATCCGCTTGTGCTCGTGTTGCTCGAACAGCCGGCCCTTTGCTGGCATTGAGTGTTCTAAACTGAATACCGGCCTGATCTGTGGCTTTTGCCATTAGGCCACCAAGTGCATCGATCTCTTTTACCAGATGCCCTTTACCGATCCCACCAATGGCTGGATTACATGACATCTGGCCCAATGTATCAATATTGTGAGTCAGTAGTAAGGTTTGACGCCCCATACGTGCGGAGGCCATCGCCGCTTCAGTACCGGCATGACCCCCGCCGATAATGATGACGTCAAAGTGCTCTGGATAAAACATGTGCGAACCTTCAATAGTGAGAATGCTTCATATGCATTAGGGAGAGAATTCTACTCAAGTTTGGACCTCAGACCAAGAGGTGAGAGATCATCATTAATTAAAAGAAGATCTTTTTATTTAAAGATCTCTTTATTAGATCTTTTATTAGGATCACGATCATCTGTGGATAAGTGGATTTTCCATATAAAGATCATGATGCTGTAAAGGATCATTTGCTGTGAATGATCCGTGATCCAACTCAGTATAAGCTGGGATCTAAAAGCTAAGTTATTCACAGTCACTCGATTTGAACTCAGTTGTTAAATGGATAACTACGGGTTAACCCCTGCTTTTCAGATAAGTTATCCACAGATGATCGTTATATTTTTAATCGGATCAGAGTAACTTTGCCCACTCTTTAACCCATTCTTCGGCTGGATCTTCGGGAATTTCATGTTGCAGAATGTCGATTTCTAATCGATCGCCGATCCGTTTTGCTCCGTGATCTTCCAATAAGCGTTCCAGTGATCTTATCGCGCCACAGAAGGTGTCATATTCGGAACTGCCGATACCGACTGCACCAAATGTGATATTACTGAGATCCGGTTGCCGTTGTGTGATCTCATCTGCCAGAGGCTGGAGATTATCAGGTAAGTCTCCAGCGCCATGTGTTGACGTAACCACAAGCCATAATCCTTCAAGTGGAAGATCTTCCAGTGAGGGGCCATGAAGCATCTCTGTTGAAAAACCGTTATTTTCTAAGATCTCAGCTATATGTTCTGTGACATATTCGGCGCTGCCCATTGTGCTGCCGCTGATTAAGGTTATTGTACTCATCATGATCCTTGCTAAATTAAAGAACAACTATTGTACGCAGTGAATCTATTGGGATCTACCTGTGGATAATGTGGTTAACTGGTTTTTCGTTTTAAGGTTTTATTGTCCTCATTATCGGGTTTTGCAGGGAGATCAATGTTTCTGTTGACTGGATTTCGTCAATCGTCTGGATCTTGTTGATAAGTACGTCCTGAAGAGCTTCGATGGATCGGCACATGACTTTAATGAAAATGCTGTAGTGCCCTGTGGTGTAATAAACTTCAACGACCTCATCAAGCATATCGAGTTTCTTCAATGCTGCCGGATAATCTTTGGCGCTTTTCAATATGATGCCGATAAAGCAGCACACATCAAACCCCAGTTGTTTGGCGCTGATATCCACCCGAGTTCCCGTAATAATCCCTGATTGCTTCATTTTTTCTACGCGGACATGAATGGTTCCCGGACTGACTGAGAATTTTTTGGCTAATTCTGCGTAAGGTGTACGTGCGTTCTCCATTAAAGCGTGAAGTATGTCACGATCTAAATTATCGATCTGATAAATTTCTGCCATTTTTAACCCCTATTTTTAAATAATATTCATTTTTATAGTGTAAAAATTATCATTTATAAATCTTATACAATATTTTTATTATCAGATATTGAATTTGTACCTCATTTTGTTGCTTAATCTATATCAACAGGACACAGGGCCATTAAAAATTTTGAGAGTTGCATCATGAAAACATCCTTTATTGAGAAACAACAGCAGATTAGTTTTGTTAAATCATACTTTTCCCGTCTGTTAGAGAAAAAACTTGGCTTAATCGAAGTTCAAGGTCCTATCTTGAGTCGTCTTGGTGATGGTACTCAGGACAACTTATCTGGCCACGAAAAAGCAGTTCAGGTGAAAGTGAAAACTTTGCCGGACGATACCTTTGAAGTAGTTCATTCTCTAGCGAAATGGAAACGTAAGACATTAGGTCGCTTTGGTTTTCAATCTGAGCAAGGATTGTATACTCACATGAAAGCTCTGCGTCCTGATGAAGATCGCTTGACACCTATCCACTCTGTCTTTGTTGATCAGTGGGATTGGGAGAAAGTGATGGGTGAAGGTCAGCGTTCACTCGACTATCTAAAACAGACAGTAGGTAAAATCTACGAAGCAATAAAAGAAACACAACAAGCGGTAAGTAAGGAATTTGGTCTGGCACCGTTCCTGCCAGATCAAATTCACTTTATCCACAGTGAAGAGCTTCTAAAACGTTACCCTGATCTGGATGCTAAAGGTCGTGAGCGTGAGGCTGCTAAAGAGTTTGGTGCAATTTTCCTGATGGGCATTGGTGGTAAGTTGTCTGATGATCAGGCTCATGATGTACGTGCGCCGGATTATGACGATTGGACTACACCGAACTGTGATGGTTTCTTTGGCTTAAACGGTGACATTATTGTCTGGAACCCTGTTTTACAGGATGCTTTTGAAATTTCTTCAATGGGTATCCGTGTTGATGCAGAGGCTCTGGAACGTCAGCTTGCACTGACTGGTGATGAAGATCGCTTGCAATATGATTGGCACCAGGCGCTGCTCAAAGGTGATATGCCACAATCTATCGGTGGTGGTATTGGTCAATCCCGTTTGGTGATGTTGCTGCTGCAAATGGCACATATTGGTCAGGTTCAGTGCGGTGTCTGGTCACCTGAAATCATTGAATCAGTTGAAGGTGTGCTCTGAGTTTTAATTTCGCCACTTTCTTCGTAAACGGCTTGTAAGCCCGGTATCAAAACGCCAGATATGGTCGAATATCTGCATAATACCGGGTTTTCCATAGTGGGAAAGGGAGACCGCATGGAAGCGGTGTTGTTGATGCTGTTGCAGATTTTTTATCTGATGGATTAGGGAGCCTGGCAATCGTTGGGCAATGAAATCTGAAATAACAACAGCATCAGCATCTTCCCAGATATTTTCTTCCATTTTTTTAACGGTTGCATCTAAACAAGATGCCAGATCGGTTCCTCCTCTAAATGTTTGCCCCAGAAAATGCATTGCTTGAGTTAGCCCATTCGGTGATGTTACGTCATAATGGGTGAGTTGTGCCGAGAACAACATAATATGGCAGTGACGATTATCCGCTAGTGCGATACGCATCAAAGCCAGACAGAATGCTTTTGCACACCGTTCATTAAACTCCCCCATTGAGCCTGAAGTATCAACACAAACAATAAATGGACCCTGAGGCTGTTTTTTACTGTGGTGATGAGTGACGGGTTTGAGTGTGTTTTTTGCTTGCCAATCGTCCCCTTGTAAGCGATAGGACAGTAATTTTTTCTCCACCAGACGCCGATAAAATTCGTATTCCAACTCTTCAATGCCTAGCATAGCCAACTCGGTGGGTAATAACCTTAAGATATCGTCGCCTTGCCTAATTCCGCTAATTTGCTCAGGTATAGTATCTGGCACTCTTTCGAATTGGGTGAATGGTTCCAGAATTGGGATTTCTTTAGGAATTGATTTTGCTGTTTGACTGCGGCCGAGCAATTGTGCCAGTTTTTCCAGCTCAGGTTGCTGCTTAAGAAAATCAGCATAGAGAGTAAATAGTTGTATATTTTGCGTAGACAGGTGAAGTTGTCCTTTACTCATATCCCATAATCTACTTGCCGCGTGATCATTGTGATCAAATATGGGATCAAGGTTACTACTTAGGGTCAATCGTTTTTGGATCTCTGCAAGGAGTTGCTCTTTTTCTTGTTCTAATAGTGCCTTGTTAAATGTCGTCGCTTGCAGGATCAAGCTGAGGCGCCAGCGTTGGATAAACAATATTTGTCCTGAAGAGGTATATTCAGAGAATGCTTTGGATAGTGTACCGGCTTCTTTGGCAAAGGGAGATTCGAGTTGTTGCAGTTTCTCTACTATGTTAGGTAACTGTTGATAGAACGCTGTCGTGTTAATTGTCTGCATGTATTGGTATAACTGAAATTCTTCAACCAATAGGGGGGGGATCGCGGTTTCATTTATTCTTTGCCGCAATATTTGCTGCCATGCAGGAAGATCTTGCATCAATGCTTGTTTAAGTCTTGGATGTTTTTCAAAGAAAATAACTAACTGAGGGGCACTCAGCAGTATCAAGATGATCTCTTCGATCAGCTCCCCTTCATTGACAGAGAGCAAGAGATCGAGTGTGGTCAGCATTAACATGAAACAACCCCATTTTTGATCTCAGTTTCCCCTTGTGGGGGATGTGCTAATGTTGCAGAGATAGCCATGCGCTTTGTCACTAAAACTCGTAAAATTCAGTCTATATTTTCTGTCTTCTTTGGTAAATAACATGAGTTATGGCAATTCCTGGTGGGGTAAACAGTGGCTGAACGCTCTCACTAATATAGATTATGACAACCGGTTGCCACGTGGGAAAACTTACGCTAATAAAGGTGCGGTCAAGAATCTGACATTGAAGGGCGGCACTTTGCAGGCTAAGGTGCTAGGTTCTCGTCCATTACCTTATCAAGTTTTAATTCAAGTCCCCTCACTGACCCAGAAACAAGTCGATCGATTGCTTGACGTGTTGGTGGATGATCCTGGTGTGATCGCTCGTCTGCTCAATCGGGAATTAGATCCTTCAGTATTAGAGCAGGCTAACCGCTTGGATATTGCCATCTTTCCATCCCAATGGAAAGATTTAACGATGAGATGTTCTTGTCCCGACTGGGCAGTGCCTTGTAAGCACTTGGCGGCAACGATTTACTTGATCAGTCGTCAAATCGACAGTAATCCTTTTCTGGTATTCTCCCTGCGTGGTGTGGATCTGATTCAGCAGCTAAAAGCACGAGGGATTAATATTGAGCGCGAGGTGGTGGTCAGTGTGCCGCCTTTGTCGGCTCTGTTAATGGAAGATGAGACGTCGGCAGAGGCTAATCCGCCGGATCCGATGGCGCTGGAAATGTTGGCTTATGCTGATTTGCCATCGTTGTCTGAGCCACTATTGTCGGTACTGCCAACACAGACTGTTTTTTTCCCTGAGGGCGATCTGCGCAAGGTGATGCAGAGAGTACTGACGCGGGTGGCTAAGTTTGCCCGCAAGGTGTTGGATGGCAAGATTCTGATGGATATGCCTACAGTCACGTTGTTGGCTCCCCACTGCCCTCGTATCACCCTGAGTCGGGAGGGCGATGCCATCATCAGCGGTGTCAATGGCCTGTATTCCATTGAAGAACTGGATACCGCACTGGCACAACTCACGCCAGCAGACTTACCGGACAGGCAACCAGAGGTGGCTGCACTGTTCCACCTGCGCATGATATCTTTGCATCTGTTGGCTCACGGAGCGGTGGTGCCACAGGTGTTTTCTGTGGCACCAGATGTTCTGGGAGTGCGTTGGTTACCGGCCATGCTTGATAATCGGGTTGCTGAACAGATGGCGCTTCTGGCAAGAGGATTGCCATCGCAACTGGCCGTGTTGAGTCGGAACCAGACTATTTCACCGATAATGCAGGCTTGTGCGCTATGTGCGGCATTTCTCGGTTATTACCTGCGAATGGAATCAGATTATGTCAGGGAAAAGCCGCGCGACAATAAAATCTTGTCCCTGTTATTCAGTGGTGAACCAAAAAGTTTTGATAGCTCGGAGGAAAGTGCTATTGGCCCTGCTTTACAGACTTGGTTTGCACGTTATCATCTGGCCGAACGGAACTATTCTCTCGTGCTGAACTTGGATGAGGAGGTGTTCGGCGATTTCGAAGTGGGGTTGGCTATTCAGCCCAAATCAGCCTTGTTGACACCACCGGTTCCGTTGCACAGCGTGTTGACTGAGCAAGAATGGAGTCAGGCGCGTTTCGGCATCTTGCAGACGGTCGTTCTGTTGGCTGAATTTTTTCCATCTCTTAATGACTACTTGAAACAGGGAGCGCGTTCTCCTGTTGTACTGACGGCTGAACAACTGCCTGAGCTATTATTCAACACACTGCCTGTTATTCAACTGCTCGGCATTCGTACTTTGTTACCCAAATCGCTGGAGCGATTGTTACGCCCTCGATTGTCGATGAATGTATCCAGTCGGGCACAGGGGTTGGGAAGCAATCCATTGAGGGTCGATGAAATCCTGACTTTCGATTGGCGGGTAGCGCTGGGTGAACATTATTTGACTCATGCTGAGTTCGAGCAATTGGTTCAAGGCGCAACGGGTGTGGTGCGTTTCAAAGGAGAATATGTTTACCTCGATCCGGAAGAAATTGCGCGTTTGCAAGCCCAACTGGAGCGCCCTTCTAAATTGTCGGGCACTGAATTACTGCGCACTGCATTGGCTGGTGAATATGGTGGAACACCGGTAAAGCAGCTCGACGACAACACGCTACAACTGCTGACTGAGTTGAGGGAATCGGGTGAAATGCCCTTACCGAGCGACCTCAACGCTACTTTGCGCCCATATCAACAACGCGGCTACGCTTGGATGTTGCGCAATTTACAGGTAGGATTTGGCAGCGTTATTGCTGATGATATGGGGCTTGGAAAAACGCTGCAAGTAATCGCTGCTCTGCTCAAGCTCAAGCAGGACGGTGCCTTAGAACAATCTAAAGCACTGATAGTGGTTCCCACCAGTTTGCTGACCAATTGGCAGAGGGAAATAGCTCGCTTTGCGCCAACGATCAGCATTGACGTATTTCATGGCAGCAAACGTGAATTGGCTCGCGAACGGCCGGACGTTTTATTGACTACCTATGGTATTGTTCGTAGTGCGGTAACCACGCTCAAAGTTATGTCCTGGCGGGTGCTGGTGGTAGATGAAGCGCAGAACATCAAAAACCCGTCGGCCGCGCAAACCAAAGCGATCAAATCCATTCCTGCTGCTGGCTATATCGCCATGAGTGGTACTCCCGTTGAAAACCGTCTGTCTGAGTACTGGAGTTTAATGGATTTCGTCAATCGCGGTTATCTGGGCACACTTAAACGTTTCGAGAAAGATTACACTACGCCGATCCAAATCAACCGCGATCGGCAGGTAGCGGAACGCTTCCAACGCATCACCGCTCCCTTTCTCTTGCGCCGCCTTAAGTCCGATCGTAACGTGATCAGAGACTTGCCCGACAAGATTGAGAGTGATCAATACTGCACCTTGACGGCAACGCAAATCGCACTGTATGAATCGGTGGTGCGTGAAGGTCTGCTGACTCTTGAAGCCGAAGAAGATCAATTCAAACGCCAGGGTTTGGTATTACAAATGATTCTGGCGCTAAAACAGATCTGCAATCATCCCGATCTGTACCTGAAACAACCGGCCAGCGATGCCATGACTTCTGGTAAACTCGAACGTTTGTTCGATCTGCTCGACGATATACATGCCAGACACGAGAAGACACTCATTTTCACTCAGTTCCGTGAAATGGGGGAATTACTGGCTCACTGGTTGCGGCAACGCTACGGGCAGTCCCCGATGTTCCTGCATGGTGGCCTGTCCCGCTCCAAACGTGACGAAATGGTGGAGAAATTTCAGACCGACCGCACTGAGCGGGTGTTTCTGTTATCCCTCAAAGCCGGAGGCACGGGTCTCAACCTGACTGCCGCCTCAAACGTGATTCACTTCGATTTATGGTGGAATCCTGCGGTGGAGGCGCAGGCCACTGACCGTGCGTATCGCATTGGTCAACAGCGTAATGTGCAAGTGCATCGTTTTATTACCAGTGCCACTTTTGAAGAACGCATTAACGAAATGATCCAGCGCAAACGTGAGCTAGCGGATATGGTGGTAGGTAGTGGAGAGCAATGGATAGGCAATCTGGATACACAAGCGCTTAGAGAACTGTTTACGCTTGCTTGATGCATGACTTTATCTCAAGGGAGATGATATTTGTCGCTCCCTTGCAGAAGATCCACACGGTATTACTTCCCCATTTTTGATCTCAATTGTTTCTGTTTTTCGGTTAATTGCAGGAAACTCTGCTCGATGTTGGCAAGCCAGTGTTCTTCGATAAATAAACAGGGTTGATGTTGATTAAACAGATAGCGTTGTTGTTGAATTTCATCGCTGATAGATGCCAGCTTTTCACGCCATTCTGTATTAGTGTTTTTTGCGGAACCAGATAGGCAGAGAACAGCGCTATTACGGCTAATATCCAGCACTGTGAGCTGGTTCTTTTCATTGATTTCGGCCGTGATAGTTTGAGGAAAACCAATGCCATTTAAGCAGGCAGGGAGTTCTCCAGTATTATTTTTTAAGGTATTTTCCAGTGATTTTTTATCTAATTCGATGAAATTGACTTTAATACCATGCATGTGCAATGAAGGATGTAAAAATAGGGTTATTTTTTCCTCTGCAATATCTTCGGTCAATGAATAAAGAGTCTTGCGGCCAAATAGAGAGGATTTGGCGACTAATTGCAGGGAATAATGGTCCTTTTCATCTTGGTTGGACTGTACCCATTGCTGGTATAACTTCTCCATTTTTTGCATAAGGGAATGTTGCAAATAAGCCTGTTCTGTTAATAAGGCATGTAAGAACTGGGATAAAAGTTTTAAGGTGTTCAAGTCGTGCCATAGGCAATCTTTTAATAGCACCATGTCTAACGGAGAGATCTCACTTTTACCACTGAAAAAGGCGCTGGCTTGTAGTAAACGAATAGATTTTTTCCAACGGCGATCTGAGACATCAGCCGTATTTTCAGTCGCATTTACTTGTTGGCGTAATTGATAAATCAGTTCGAAGATATGATTTGGCAGGGATACCTGATTGATCTTGTCTTGCCATTGGTGAAATTCATCATCGGTAATTTGAATATGGGCAGGCACGGGATTGCCATTTTCATTGTTTCGGTCAGTCAGTAAGGCTCGAAAATTTTTCTTTTCCTGAATCTTATCTAACCAGAGTCGGATCAACATACGATCGTAAAGTGCTTCCAGACTGCTATCGCTATCAGGGAGTTCATTGGAGGCTGTAACCAGTAAACGCATCGGTAGCTGTTCTTCCTGGTTGCCATTTCTGAATTTCTTTTCATTGATCGCGGTGAGTAACGTATTCAAAATGGCGGGTCCTGCTTTCCAAATTTCATCTAAGAAAACGATTTCGGCTTTGGGTAAATAACCTTCGGTAAGGCGCTGGTAACGTCCTTCATCTTTGAGTGCTTGAATGGAAAGGGGGCCGAAGATCTCTTCTGGGGTGGAAAAACGGGTCATCAGGTACTCAAAAGCGTGAGCGTTTTGAAATGCAAACTTGAGCCGACGTGCGATAAGGCTTTTAGCTATTCCTGGTGGTCCAAGAAGAAAAACACTCTCTCCACATAAAGCAGCCAACAGGCACAGGCGAATGGCTTGCCGTCTTTCATATAGTCCGCTTTCTAGATACTGAACTAACAGGGATATTTTCTCGACCAATCGCATAGTATTTACACACCAAGGTTTGAATAGTTACCTTCCTTTATTTATAGATAAAATTCATCCTATGCAAAGGTTTTGGTGATAATTTATTAAGTTTTAATGGTGTGTTTTAAAAAATCGATTCAGCTTAATTTATTCAATAAGTTATTTTTTTCTTCTAATTATCATCTTCTTAAACGTTTCAATGATGATCACATTTTCGTATCAATCATGTTGTCTTTGATAGTTAGCTTTATATGATGGCCTCTTAGCGAAACGTTTCGCTAAGAGGCTTATAAAAATGAAAACTATCCCATTATCTACCCAAAGAATTGATTTAGCGCTAACCCAGGGAACACCCGATCTGTTATCTGTCTTTGATGTTGTTGTTCAGGAAGTTCAAGTTGAAGCGGCCATTTTGGCCGCTGAAATTATTGAACACAATCGGCATACATGAACAAATCACCAAGCGTATTGCTGTTTTCGAAATACAACAGGGAAATGCAATAGCGATTAAAATATGTCAGTCATAGCATTCTGAAAGAGAAAAGTGTCACTTTCTGAGGTTATTATGAAGCCATTACTGGAGTTAAAGGGAATTGATAAGGCTTTTCCTGGAGTAAAAGCATTGTCAGGAGCTGCACTGCGGGTTTATCCCGGGAAAGTGATGGCGTTAGTCGGCGAAAATGGTGCCGGTAAGTCTACAATGATGAAAGTCTTGACCGGCATTTATACAAAAGATGCTGGCACGATCCGCTATCTTGGGCAGGATGTGGCTTTCTCTGGTCCCAAATCCTCTCTGGAATCGGGTATTGGCATTATTCATCAAGAATTAAACCTCATCCCCCAACTAACGATTGCTGAAAACGTTTTTTTGGGTCGTGAATTCGTCAATAAACTGGGCGTCATCAATTGGAAAAAAATGTATGAAGAAGCCGATAACTTGCTGAGGCGTCTCAATATCCGTTACAGCAGCCATCGGCTTGTTTCTGAATTGTCCATTGGTGAGCAGCAAATGGTAGAAATTGCCAAGGTGCTGAGTTTCCAATCCAAAGTTATCATTATGGATGAACCTACAGATGCCTTGACGGATACCGAAACGGAATCCTTGTTTCATGTCATACGGGAACTGAAAGCGCAAGGGTGTGGTATTGTCTATATTTCCCACCGTTTGAAAGAGCTTTTTAATATTTGTGATGATGTGACGGTATTGCGTGATGGGCAATTTATTGGTGAACTGCCTATCAATGCTCTGAATGAAGAGCGATTGATCGAAATGATGGTGGGGCGCAAGCTGGAGGAACAATACCCGCGTTTGGATCTACCGAGAGGTGAAAAACGGTTGGAAGTGGAAAACCTCTCTGGATCGGGAATCAACAATGTCAGTTTTTCCCTGTTTAGTGGAGAAATTCTGGGGATCTCCGGTCTGATGGGCGCTGGTCGTACTGAATTAATGAAGGTGATTTACGGGGCTTTGCCAAAAACTGAAGGCAAGATCTTGCTTGATGGAAAACCGCTGAAGATCCATAGTCCACAGGAAGGGCTAACCAATGGCATTGTCTATATTTCAGAAGACCGCAAGCGTGATGGGTTAGTCTTGGGAATGTCGGTCAAAGAGAATATGTCCCTCACAGCACTACATTATTTCAGCCGAAATTCTTGTTTCTTGAATCACTCCGCAGAACAAAAATCCGTTGCCGACTTCATTAAGTTGTTCAATATCAAAACCCCCTCAATGGAACAGACGATGGGGCTGCTTTCCGGTGGTAACCAGCAGAAAGTTGCGATTGCCCGTGGATTGATGACTCGTCCAAAGGTGTTGATCCTTGATGAGCCAACCCGAGGCGTAGATGTTGGGGCGAAAAAGGAAATCTATCAACTTATCAACCAGTTTAAAAAAGAAGGCTTAAGCATTATTTTGGTTTCTTCTGAAATGCCTGAAGTGATGGGAATGAGTGATCGTATTCTGGTTATGCATGAAGGTCGTATCAGTGGGGAATTCAATGTGAATGGTATTTCTCAGGAAGTGTTGATGGCCGCTGCTGTTGGTAAACAAAATACGATGCAATTAAAAGAGAATGGTCAAGGATAATGGATATGAATTCTAGTATAGCGCCAGCCTCCCGACGTTGGTTTACGAAAAGATGGTTGATGGAGCAGAAATCACTTATTGCGCTCTTATTTTTGATTGCCATTGTTTCTTCCCTTAGCCCCAATTTTTTCACATTGAATAACCTGTTTAACATCCTCCAGCAAACTTCTGTCAACGCTATCATGGCGGTAGGCGTGACGTTGGTTATTCTGACATCAGGAATTGATCTATCAGTTGGCTCTTTGTTGGCTCTGACTGGTGCTGTAGCGGCATCAATGGTTGGCGCAGATATCAATGCGTTGGTCGCTGTGGCTGGGGCTTTGGCATTGGGGGCTGCAATTGGAGCCTGCACTGGTGTGATTGTTGCAAAAGGCCAGGTTCAGGCATTTATTGCAACACTGGTGATGATGTTATTGCTACGCGGAGTGACTCGGGTTTATACCGATGGGAGTCCGATTAATACCGGTTTCAGTGACAATGCTGATCTGTTTGGTTGGTTTGGTATTGGACGTCCATTAGGAGTACCTGCGCCTGTGTGGATTATGTCGCTGGTGTTTGTCGCGGCTTGGTTTATTCTTCACCACACTCGTCTTGGTCGTTACATCTACGCATTAGGCGGAAATGAATCTGCAACACGTTTATCAGGTATTGGTGTTGATAAAATAAAAATAATCGTTTATTCCCTATGTGGCCTGTTAGCTGCACTGGCCAGTATTATCGAAGTTGCCCGATTATCTTCTGCTCAACCGATGGCTGGAAGCGGTTATGAACTGGATGCTATTGCCGCAGTCGTACTGGGTGGAACCAGTTTGGCAGGAGGCAAGGGTCGAATTGTTGGTACGTTGATTGGTGCGTTGATTTTAGGCTTTTTGAATAATGGTTTGAACTTATTAGGTATTTCTTCCAACTACCAGATGATCGTCAAGGCAGTTGTTATTTTACTGGCGGTCTTGGTTGATAACAAAAGCAGTAAATAACCTCACTCTACAGGAAAAAATAATATGAAAATGAAGAAGCTGGCAACTATTTTCTCCGTCATGGCATTGAGTGTCACTATAAGTGCTAATGCACTGGCGAAAGATAGCATTGCATTGGTTATTTCAACCTTGAATAACCCTTTCTTTGTCACAATGAAAGATAGCGCACAAAAAGAGGCTGATAAGCTGGGATATAACTTAATTGTACTTGATTCTCAGGATAATCCGGCAAAAGAATTGGCCAATGTACAGGATTTGACGGTTCGTGGTATAAAATTGATGTTAATTAACCCAACCGACTCGGATGCTGTTGGTAATGCAGTGATCGTGGCAAATAAAGCGAATATTCCGGTTATTACTCTTGACCGTTCAGCGCATAAGGGCAATGTTATCAGCTATATTGCTTCTGACAGTCGTTTAGGTGCCAAAATGGCAGCTGATTTTATCGCTGGGAAATTAGGTAATAATGTCAAAGTCATTCAATTGGAAGGTATTCCAGGAACTTCAGGTGCGCGTGAACGTGGTGAAGGTTTTGGTCAGGCAGCCCAAAAGCACAAATTCAATATGTTGGCTAGTCAGCCCGCTGATTATGATCGCACAAAGGGAATGAATGTCATGCAAAACTTGCTGACAGCCCATCCGTCAGTACAAGCTGTTTTTGCTCAAAATGATGAAATGGCTCTTGGTGCATTGCGAGCATTGCAGGCAGCCGGTAAAGAAAATGTGTTGGTTGTCGGATTTGATGGCACTAATGAGGCTCTTAAGGCTGTACAGAGCGGTAAATTGGGAGCAACGATCGCACAGCGTCCAGATCAAATAGGTATCATTGGTGTTCAAACCGCGGACAAAGTGCTAAAAGGTGAAAAAGTTGATGCCATTATTCCGGTTGAACTGGAATTAGTTGTGAAGAAATAATCAACATTATTCATGCAGCTATTAAAACTAATGGCTGCATTATTTTTACACAGGAATAAATGTAATGAGTATGGCAAAACTGGTTGTGATGGGGAGCATCAATGTAGATCACATATTGAATCTCAACTCTTTTCCCCAACCAGGGGAAACAGTGAGGGGAAAACAGTATAAGGCCGCCTTTGGCGGAAAAGGCGCAAATCAGGCAGTTGCTGCTGGTCGTTGTGGTGCGGACATTACATTTATTGCTTGTGTTGGTCAGGACGATGTTGGAATACGTGTTTGCCAACAGTTGGCGAAAGATAATATTAATACTTCCTCAATTGAGGTAATTGAAGGGGAAACAACGGGCGTTGCTCTGATTTTTGTCAATCAGCAGGGTGAAAATGTTATTGGCATTAATGCAGGGGCGAATGGGAGGCTAACTCCTGATTATTTCCTTCGTCATGATCAAGTTGTCAAAGAAGCTGATGCATTGTTATTGCAGCTTGAAACTCCATTGGAAACAGTACAACTTGCTGCTGAAACGGCTAAGAAACATCATACCAAAGTGATCTTGAATCCAGCACCCGCACAGAAAATCTCGGATCGATTACTTTCGCTGGTAGATATTATCACGCCGAATGAGACCGAAGCAGAGTATTTAACTGGCATTGCTGTAAAAGATGATGTTGGGGCGGACAGAGCCTCTCAGGCTTTACATGATAAGGGGATAGAAACGGTCATTATTACATTGGGTAGTCGAGGTGTATGGCTGAGTGAAAAAGATAAGGAAGGGAAAATTGTTTCCGGGTTTAAAGTAAAAACGATCGACACAATTGCTGCCGGGGATACATTTAATGGCGCCTTGGTAACGGGATTGCTGGAAGGAAAAGAGATATTGTCGTCGATCCGCTTTGCACAGGCTGCGGCTGCGATTGCAGTTACGCGTCAGGGAGCGCAACCTGCTGTTCCGTGGCGGAATGAAATTGATGCATTTCTGTCTGAACAGGATTAACCGTGGCTACCATGAAGGACGTTGCTCGTCTGGCGGGCGTATCAACATCAACAGTGTCTCATGTGATTAATGGCAATCGTTATGTCAGTGAAAACGTGAAAAAGAAAGTCAATGCAGCGATTGAGGAATTAAATTATGCGCCGTCTGCTTTGGCAAGAAGCTTGAAAGTCAAGCAAACCAAAACCATTGGTATGTTGGTTACGGCCAGTGATAACTCTTTTTTTTCCGAAGTCGTTAGAGGTGTAGAAAGGAGTTGTTACGAACGGGGATACAGTTTAATTTTGTGTAATACCGAAGGTAACATTACCCGTATGATTAGCAGCATGGAAACCTTGCTGCAAAAGCGCGTTGATGGCTTGTTAATCATGTGTTCTGAAACCCAGAGGCTACCCAGTGACTCTCTTCGTCGCTACCCATTGGTACCGATGGTAATCATGGATTGGTCTCCGTTTGATACCTGCTATGACATTATCAAGGATAACTCCCTACAAGGGGGAGAAATGGCTACCAATTACTTGATTGGTCGAGGTTTTCGTAAAATTGCTTGTATCACTGGCCCACGTGATAAGACACCCGCTCGTCAGCGCTTGGCTGGATACCAAAAAGCAATGCAGGATGCTGGGCTGGAGATCCCCATGGGATATGAGATTTACAGTGATTTTGAATTTGCCGGTGGATTCTCATCAATGAAGCAACTTCTCCAATTACCTGAACCACCGGAAGCTTTATTTGCGGGGAATGACGCTGTGGCGATTGGTGCTTATCAAGCTTTGTATCAGCAGGGACTTTCCGTGCCGGATGATATCTCGATTATCGGATATGACGATATTGCAATCGCGCCTTACCTTATCCCTCCGTTGACAACTATTCATCAACCAAAAGATGAATTGGGTAAATTGGCGATTGATAGCCTGCTTTATCGAATGGACAATCCAGAAAGCGAACCAAAACAACTGATGTTGACACCTAAATTGATCGAACGAAGTTCTGTAGCTTAGCCGTTAACTGATTTATTTCTTCTTAATTAAGTTATTACCGTCTTCTTTGTTCAGTAATAGGAAAACAGTAGAGGAAATCAAGGTAATCACTCCCATCGTAATCAAAGTATAGTGGAAGTGGCTGATGGCTGAGCCATATTCCATTGACTCATAAAATCTCAGGACTGCCGCACTGACGGTCACTCCAAAACTGATGGATAACTGCTGAGTGATTGCCAGCAGGCTGTTACCGGCACTTGCATTGTTATCATTGAGATCAGCCAAGGTAATTGTATTCATAGCTGTGAACTGTGTGGACATTACCATTCCCAATATAAAAAGAGGGATTATCAAAAATACGATGGGGAGTTCCGGTGTCTGTAGCGAAAATTGTGAAATCATTACACCAATAATAATCGTGACCCAAATGAGGGTGTTTCGATATCCAAAGCGGGTCAATATATTGGTGACAAAAGACTTGGCTAAAATTGAACCAACCGCATTCGGTGCCATCATTATGCCAGCAATGACTGCTGAAAATCCAAACCCCACTTGTAGCATCAAAGGAATAATAAATGAAAGCGAACCAGTACTTAGCCGAGTAACAATATTACTGGCAATACCGATTGAAAATGTGCGTGTTTGGAACAACTGGAGGTTAATAAGGGGATTTGAGTGTCTTTTGGCATGGAAGATATACCCCAATAACATAATGATACCGCCAAAAAATAAAGCGGGAGGAATATAGCTTGAGAATGAGTGATCCCCAAATAAATCAAAGCTGACCGAAATCGTTACCAAGCTCATACTAAACAGCATGAATCCCAAAAAATCGAAAGGGCATTTGGGCATAGTTAAATTAGGCATATTCTTTCTGGCGTAAATGATACCTAATAAGCCAATGGGAATATTGATGATGAAAATCCAATGCCATGTTGCGTAGGTCACTAACAATCCACCGAACATGGGACCCAAAATCGGGCCCAGTAACCCTGGCATGGTGACAAAATTCAAAATAGGCAGCAATTCGCTACGTGGATATGTTCTTAGTAAAGTCAGGCGAGCAACAGGCATCATCATTGCCCCACCTATACCTTGAATAACGCGGGATACAACTAAGAAAGAGAGATTGTGTGACAGTGCACAAGCGAGTGAGCCTAAAGAAAAGAAGGAAACAGCATAAATGAATATCGTACGAGTGCCAAACCTATCGGCGAGCCAACCGCTTACGGGAATTAGCATCGCTACAGTTAAGGTATAACTGACAATGGCGGGTTGCATTGCTAGTGGAGAGTGATTAAGACTTTTTGCTATCGCCGGTAGTGCAGTATTAAGAATTGTGGCATCTAAAGACTGCATAAAAAAAGCCATCGCCG
>NZ_AP028981.1:0-10579 GCF_036512875.1 Xenorhabdus taiwanensis
ATGAGCAACACAACTCACTATGAAAACGCCAACTTCCTGCGTGAACTGGCAGAAAATCTGCCCCAGATCATGCCCAGCGCCAACGCAGCCCGCAATGCGGAACTTCTGCAACGGTTAGCTAACGAGGAACTGGCACAGGCCGAGTACGAAGAACGGGTAAGAGCCAAAGTTGCGGCCGCCCGCGCCGACAATCGCCCAGGCATGACCACCGGACAGCTTAGCCAGCAGTTGCAAAGCCGTTATCAGGAGTTACGCGATGCCGTATCACGTTGAATGGAAACAAGGCGCTATCGAGGACGTTATGGCACTTTTTGACTATATCGCAGAAAATTCATCACTCTGGGATGCCAGAAATGTGACGGATCGCCTCCTGAACTCCACTGACAAACTGGCAGAGTTTCCCCGCCTGTACGAAGTGGACACACGCTATGGCGAAGACGTGCGCCGCATCAGCCTGGCAGGACAGCATGTCCTTTACGAAGTAGACGATAAGGCGAAGCAGGTTAACGTTCTGGCAGTCGTTGGACAACGGCAGGCTCCCCACTCAATACGCGAGCAGGGGGCAAACAAATAACGCCCAGAAATGGCTGATTCAAGACTTTTTTGAGTTTCTTACGAGAGCCGCCTTTGCATTACGCCGGATGACCTGTGCTTTCGCGTACGCTTGCTGTTCATCTGTAACCACCCCGCACACGTTTCCGTCAAGCCCGTAACGATCCCCGCCCTGAGCCAGTACATCCTGATATCGGTAGCGGAGAGTGTATTTCGCAAGGGCTTTTTTCAGCATCACCCTGTCAAAAGGCAGCCCGCGGGCTTTTGCATCCGAAAGCATGTCTTCCAGCACACCCACTTTCAGGGGACGCGGTACACGGTAACAGAACAGGATCGGCCAGAAGGCTTCTAACAGTGCTCTCGCTTCCCGCGCATCTTGTTTTTTTTCTTCTTCGGTTTCTGTCGCCATCGTGCTATCTCATTAAAAACATCGTTAAAAAGAATATTCTACACACGGTTTCGTTCTTGCAACAGAAACGTTCGCGCCTCCAACCAACAAACCGATTAAAAAACAATCAATTCGCACAAAACTCACGCTACTCCGCTTTTCAGGCCCTCTTTTTTCATCAGGCACACAACGTTATCCACAGTAAGCGTGGACAACGACAGAATTCCCACTCGATACACTCATTTCCCATCACCTCATGCAGACAAATTTGCTCGTTCCGTACGCCATCAATCCCGCTTTATCTTTCAGTCATTTTTCGCCATAACCCCCCGCTATGCCCAACAATTAAAAAAGTTGGACATAGCGGGGGGTTATGGTTTTGTCATATTTATACGCAATATTTTAAACGCAACTATCATTCGCCTGGTTTTTACGCTATGGTGAAAGCTGTGATAAGTCTGGTGCCCTTTGACGCACTCCTGCTACACCGGATACAGGTCAACGATCCGAGATTTCTGTCACCCAACAGCCCATTTGGTGATTTCTGACGCGTACAGCCCAAACGCCACTGAGCCCGTGTCACGGCCGCGATTTACCCACGCTGACGGGTAACAAGGCGAGATTAGTCCGAGCCTGAACCACACCGGTTCAAACAGGGGCAAATAGACATTCAATTGTCGCTGAACCTTTTCAGGTCAGTAGTTCTTACACCCCTTAACCCGTGGAGAAACTATGCCCCTGTTTGATGCAGGCAATGCGCTATCCGTGCTGCGCGAACAAACCCGGATTATCCGCAAGCAGCGTTACCGGAAATCCCGCCTCGATCGTCACGCCGGCGAACTGTTGCAACTGCACAGGGAAGGGGCCAGCGCCGCCGAGTTGCAACGCTGGCTCAGGGGAAAACGTATCCGGGTCGTTCTCTCCACCGTCACGCGCTGGCTGGCGCGCAATGGCTAAATTCGCCAGTCCGGCCAGGCAGGCCGCCTCCGTCATGAAAGCCATGCAGGGCAGTGCGTTACGCTCCGTTGGCACCGTGCGCAACTACGAGCAGGCTTTAACCCGCGTGGCTGAATGGGTGAAGTCCTCCCGCGCCTGTTCCGACCTGCGAAAACTGACACCGGCGACAGCCATCGACTATCTGGAAACCCGCGGCGAAGCCGTCGGACAGAAGACACTGGACATGGAACGGCAAGCCATTCAGGCCATGATGCACCACGTCACCGGCGCATTACCCCACGGCCAGACCCTTCCGGTTATCCGCGCTGAAAGTCCCCAGGTGTTGACCGGCCGCGCTTACACGCCAGCACAAGTGGCGCTGATTGCCAGCGCACAGATGGCCAAAAACGCGCTGGCCACTGAGCTGGCGTATGCAGCCGGACTCAGGGCCCACGAACTGCACACACTGGCCCCCGCCCGGGAGTGCCCGGCTAACGAGAGGCCGGCAACAGAAACCAAATGGAACGGCCGCGACGGCCATCTGTACACCGTGCAGGGGAAAGGGGGGCTGGTTCGCGAAGTTCTGATCCCTCATCATCTGGCAGAACGGCTGGAAACCCTGTGCCGCCCTGAACCTCGGATGGTAACAGACCGGGGGATAAATTACCTTTCCCGCTATGAGATTGGTGCCGGCAAAGCCTGGACAAACAGTTTCAGCGCGGCGGCCAACCGCGTGCTGGGATGGTCTGCCGGTGCGCATGGCCTGCGCCACGCCTACGCCCAGGAGCGCATGAGCGAACTGCAACGGCAGGGACTTATCCGGGAGGATGCACTGACCACCGTCAGTCAGGAAATGGGGCATTTCCGGCCGGATATTACGGAGACTTACCTGCGATGAAATGGCGTGTAATGGCAGGGCTGGCATTCCTGCTCGTTCTTTCCGTTGTCAGCTTTGGCATCTATGCCAGCATGAATGATCTTATCGTCGGCAAACTGCTCGAAAATAACCGGATCAGAGTGATTGCACAGGGATTTTTGGCTGTCATTCATTTCTGGCCTGTGGCGCTGGCCGGTGCAGTGCTTGGCGGCGTTTTCACACTCATGGTTTCCGCGGCGGCGTTCAGCACAGCGCAAAATGCAGATCACGAGAACCAGCGCAGGGACTACCGGCAACAGGCCGAAGCCGCAGAACGTCGTGCTGAAAACGCTGAGAAAATCGCGCACCAACGGTTACAGACACAACTCCAGGCCGCAGAAACCCGGGAAAGGGAAGCCTCCTACGCTTTAGACCGTGCCAGACAGCGTGAACAAGACGTCATGGCCAAAGTCAGGAACATCATGGCAGAAACCGAACGGCAACGAGCCGAAGCTGCGCATGAAGTTGAACAAAGCCGTATCAAAGCCCAGGATGCAGAACGGCGACGCCGGAATGCAACGGCTACAGCAGAAAGACTGCGCCGGAAACAAGATCAGGAACTCATCAAAAGCTGACCTTATCCAAAAATGTTTTGTTGAATTGCCGGCATATCGGCGGTGCTAAAAAACATATCCTTATTATTTTATTAATCTGATTTGTAACAATGATAATACATCTCATTTAAATATCTTCGTATTAAATAAAAATATAAAATACCCCATATACCCGAAGAATATTATTTTCTCCGTATATATTTATTAAAAAATGTAGTGAATATATTAATTCATAACTAAGGAAATAAAATGAAAAAAAAAGATATTGATATTGATATTGATAAATTATTATCAATAGACGTTTGTCCACTGTGTGGAAAAAAAGATTGCGAGTATAATAAAAAAGAAAATGCATTGGTGATAAATGCAACAAAACAAATAATTAAAACATATGTTACAAAAGGCAAGAAACAAGCGGCAATTAGGTATGCGGGCTCTCTCGGAATGTTGGCAAAGCAGAGTTCTGATTATTTAAGAAATATCCATAAAGCTACCGAAACAGATAATAGCATGAGCACGATTAGTTTGTTTAATCATTATGTCAAAGATACAGGAGAGCCACTGACCACTCATCAGGTTGGAATACATGATAGGGTTCGCAGTCTAATGCAAAAACCAGGCGCCTTTAAAAGACCAAGTGGTAGTATTCAGTCGCGTTTTATTTCACAAATCCAAAATGGCGAACGAATTAATTTCCGAAATGCGTATGATTTTGGTATTGAATCCCGAAATGTGAACGACGCGTTATGGTCTGTTGGAGGGGCGGTAGTTAGCGGAAATTTAGACAATGTACGAATTGAACCTCGTGGAAATAATTATAATATTTCCGGAGAAATTAACTATCATCTGTATGATAAATATTCAGATACTGTTGATATTTTCAACTGGTTTGAAACATCTATTGATCCATTTAAACCGTTTGAAATCACTGGAGAATGGAAAGAACCAGTGAATTTTGATATCGATAAACATACGTATGAAACCAAAGTAAAACCAATGCTTGATCAACAGAAAAAGTAACTGACTTTTAAGTGGGACCATGGTCCCACTACATGTTATGTTATAGTAACTTATTAATATTTCCTTTTATTTTGGAAATAAAATTATCTTTTTTTGAACAATCATTATAAAATTTTATTTCTCTCATATAATCATTTTCCCAATCATTTGCATAAGAAAACATAAAGCAGTCATGTTCTACTACATCTTTTTTCTCATTCTTCCATTTAATGTTAATTTCATAAATATTTAGTGGTATTTTTCTACCATCAAAATAATATATTCCATTCCATACTGAATTTACATAAATATCAGTTGATTCAAATCCTGCATTTTTTCTGACCTCCCTTATTGATGATAAAAAATCAGAATCACTGCTATGATTAGATGCAAAAACAGCTGTGAGATACAGTTTGGTATCATTTTCGTAATTGTCGCCAAACATACCACTGAACGATTTAATAGCAAAAAAACCAGAAGCAACAAGAACCATGCCGCAAAAAATAACCTTTAAAAAATTTTTTTTCATTAAAATAAAAACACTAAGAGATGATAAAAAAGTAACTCCAAAAATAAGAAATGCAATTACCTGCATGGGGAAATAAGACATTTTAACGTATCCATTTTAAAAAAACCTCCTGTAATATTACCTGTAACGACTCGCAATAGAAAAAAACCGGATTTGTATTTATCCGGTTTTTTGGCTCACGCTAATTGCAAATGAAATCTGCTTCCTTAAGCTGACCTGTTATCTTTTATGGGGAAAAAAAAAACCGGATTTGTATTTATCCGGTTTTTTGGCTCACGCTAATTGCAAATGAAATCTGCTTCCTTAAGCTGACCTGTTATCTTTTATGGGGAAAAACCTGAAAAAAGATCAGTCATGTTTTTTATCGTCTCGTTCCAACAAACGGCGATAACGACTCTCGTCAGGAATCTTTAATTACCCGCTCCAAAAACGTTTTGTTGGATTGCCAGCATATAAGCGGTGCTATAAAACACATCTGGCCCCGTCCCACATTGTGTAATCCTTATTTAACATAACACCCGTTGCCAGAACCGCCTGTATGCCCCTCAGAACACTTTTGCGCTGAAACCGATAAAACTCCCTCTCTTGACACCCAAAAAGCCGTAAAATCGACCACAGACGTTTTTAAGCGATTGCATAATTATTCACTCCCCCGCGCACAAATCAGTTTGATGCCAGAGTTGTGACAAACGTCGTATTTTTACAAATTTTCTCACGGGAAAAAAACCGTCCGGCTTCACGGTGACCGTGTATCAGATTAACAGCGGATGATATGACGCTTCCTCGCATTGACAGACTTCGCTAGTCAATGCTGCGGCGAGCGTTGCGGGAGAAATGACCGGAATTCTAGGGTTAACTAGGGAGTACAAAAGAACCCCAAAAAGGGCTGTTATCTGATATAGGCTTGCTATTTGTGCATGAGCCAATTACGTAAAGTGTTGCGATGAACCGCCAAGATAGCCGCAATCTTTTGCTTACTCATGCCACTAGAAAGCATCTGTAACGCCTGTTCCCGTTTGTTGTTGTAGGTTTCCCCTTTAGCTATCCCACCCTTCTTCCCTTTCGCTGCCTGTACTTCCGCCTTGTTCCTACAACCACCAATGCGCCCTCTGGCTGCCTGAATCTCTGGCGTATGCGTATCTGCAACATACTGCGCGAACGCCTTTTCACTCATCCGTTGGTGTGTCCACTTGGCAATGCTGCGCCCAATACAAGCGCATTCCGGCAACGATAGCGGGTTGGTGAGCTGAACGTTGTACATTTCCACACGCTGAATGACAGCCAGTTGCCACTGGTCAAAATGGGGGTATCCCTGCCTAATCGCTCTGTAAGCCCATCTGCGCGTTTTTTCGAATAACTGACAGTTACGCCCTAGCCCGTACTCAAAATCGCTCCTGCGGGCTTCTGAGAAACTCAAATCGACATAATCGGCAAGCTCGTCCAGTGTGTAGACTTCCTCACGCCATGCGGTGACCTGCCAGTGTTGATTCAGGGGGTTTTTACAGATAAGGCCGCTGTAGTTCACATCCGCACGCAGTTTCGCACACAGGCCACGCTCTACCGAGGCGGCATATTTCAGCGCTTTGAGACTGGCATCGGGGGCGGTTCTGATCGCCGTTTGCAGCCCATAAAGCAGGTGTGCATGTCCGTTTGTCTGGTTTTTTACTGTGATGTTGGGAGCGGGTGCGTTGCTGTCTGTCCAGTCGATCGCTGCCCCAACGCGGTCAACATCAAACACAAACCAGAAAGCCGCATGGGGCGGATTATGCTGGATGTAGCGGGCGAGCTTTGCCACATCGGCGTTATTGATACGCAATCCGTAAAGTAAATCGTCTGTGTGATACGGTTTACGGGGCAGATGGTCGACAAAATAATCCAGTGCAAGGCTAGTCATTTTTTTTGTTGCGCTTATGGCGGGGGTGTTGTTTCTGTATGTACATATGCTAAACTCTTTTTAAGTTATGAGCCTGCGCCCTCGTGAGTTGTGAGTCTTCCGCCAAGTTGAAGCACAATTTCGGGGGCGTATGTGTTTATAGTTTAAAATTACTCTGCAATAATTATTTTGTCTAATCATTAAACGGGGAACAGTGACGAAATTCACTGCCTGACGGACTTTACATGCCTTTTCTCATAAAATTCATTATGTAAATTGACAGAAATACGATTATTGCATTAGGTTGTCATTGTCTGTTTTCAAATAAAATGGCTCACTTGGCAGTGGTTAACAACAAGGAGAAAATACGATGCAGTATATTACTTACATGGAAATTACGGGAGCAGCTCAAGGATTACTGTCTGAAAACTGTTCAGATAATGATACCCACAAAGATAAAATACAGATAAACTGCCTTGAGTTATCAAAAGGCGTTGATGACTTAAGTCACATAGAAAAAATAATTTTAGAAAAGAATGTAGATAGCGCATCACCTTTACTACTCAATGCGATTGATAAAAATGAGCGTTTAGCATTACACATAGTCCAGTGTGTGGATAACAACATAACGCATGAGTTTAAATTTAAAAATGCGTTTATAGAAAGAATAAACACGCATTTCTCAGGGGAGAACAAAAGCTCACCCTATGAAAGAATACAAATAAAAATATCCTGATAATTACCATTAACAATGGGCGATAAGAACATTAACGCCCACAAAAAAAGAAGCAACGATGAATAAAGAAAAAAACACCATTTACTTATTAAGTAAATTATCACAAAAGGAAAATAAATCCTTAAGGAATGCCTATGAAAGAGAAATTAAATCCTTAAGAGATGCATATGAAAAGGGAGACAAATCCTTAAGAGATGCATATGAGAAAAAAATTAAATATTTAAGATACAAACAGGAAAAAAATATTATATCGTTAAACGATGAACATTGTGAGGAAAAAATCAAATCGTTAAACGAGGCATGTGAGCGAGAGGTCCAATATTTGAACGAATCATATAAGAAGGAAATTAAATCATTAAATGATGTATACGAAAAAGAAATTCAATCAAAAGATAAATATGATGAATGGCTTAGTGATTTGTTTCGCTGGAATCTATCAACCGTGCTCACACTTAACTCCATAATCATATTACTTTATTTCGTAAGCATATACGAAAGTAATAGTAATCCAATTGCAATACTTTGCATTTATGCATTCATATATTTTTCTTCTATAATATTTCTATCCATAGTAATATCATCAGATAAAAAATTTAGTTCCTTTCTATACTTAAAGGCGAAAATAATTTACCTTTTCAGTTATTTTCATCTTTCTCATTAAAAAGATATTTATCTAACAACATATATGCTTTAATTGCCGTATTCCCAGTTTTATAAGTAAGCGTCGCTTTATCACTGGTAAACATTTTTCTGTTAAAATCCTTTTCCATGTACTTGTACAACCTAATTCCTCCTTTTGGAGTGAACAATTTATGGAAAAGTGGTACTTTTTCAAGACCACTTTTTGATTCCACAGGTAAGTTTATAATTCTTTTAGAAGGATTATATTTAGCAAACGCTGCAAACCCAAAATAAAGACCAACGCCAAAATTGGCCATATCATACGCGAATTCCCCAGAACCCTCATCAGCACCAAAAAAATAAAAACCCTTTTCTGTCAATATCTTAGTTGGATTACCTAGATCTATATAGCCATCTGTCCATTCATACACGATATTGCCCACCCCTTCCACTGTGTCGCCAACCCCTGTAGCTATCCCTAGAACCCCCATACCCTTAGACTCCATACCTCTTAACAATCCTCCCCCCTTTGTACTAAAAGCCATAACTCCAGCTCCCAACTGCACAAGACCTCCAATAACTTTTAACCCATTTTTACCATAAAATAGAAATCCTTTCCCTGAGTATTCTTGGGTATTTAAATATGTTTTCCTATCTTTTTTTCTTCCTTGTTCATAACCATACGTTTCCGCATCCAATTCATTTTTTATTTCGCCTATGTATTTATAAGCTTTTTCCAATTCGTCGTCGCCATATACGAAGTCCCATTTCCCTCTTCCTTTTTCAGAATTATATAATGCAATTTGAAGATCGCGCCGAATTACTCTAATAAGCTGGGCAATTTCATGTAGGTAGCCATTTTTAGACTCAATATTATCCAATAAATAAGCTGCTGAATATCTAGCAACCTTCGTCAATTCATCAGCATATTTATCAAACACACCCAGTGATGGATATATCATTAGTATACCCTCTCATCCCAGATACTATAAGCGCTGGTTCCAGCAGTCACATGTTCCCACGTAATGGATTTAAATTTAATGGACAGGGATTCTTCGGGTTGAGCATCATTATGTGTGATAGAATTTGGACAAAAGAAATTGATATTCACCAAAGATGCCTCGGTTAATTTAACTTTATAATATAATTCAAGTCCACCATTCATCGAAGTTCGATAAAAGAAAAATTCACAGGTTAATATTTCATTTGATGTTAATGCTTGTGATAATAGAGGAGATGATTTATCGATAGGTTTACGTATGTCGATAGGTTGAAAATTCACATTTTGATGCATGGATAAGTTAGAAGATAATTCATTAACTAATATTTCATTCTCATGACCTTTTTGATATTTATTACCTATAGACTCTATAGTAGAACACCCTCCAGAAATTAACCCCTGTTTCTTTCCTTGCAGTTTAAGATAAATAACATTCGCCATCAGTATATCCTATTAATTTCAAAAAAAAATCATAATATTACAAAAGAAACCCAAATAAAATATCAAGAATAAAAAAAATTATCGTATATATAAATTCAGATACCCATGATCCATTATGTTAAACGGGTAAGTTTAGTCACTAAAAATACCCGTTAGGTACGTTAAAAAGCCTCAGTGACTGGCTGATTACAGAAAGTGAAACCAAAATATCTCAGACGTCATATCCGTCTTTGTTAACCAACTCATCCCAGTCTGGGGCATTTCTGGGTTTTCGTTTTGTTATGCGTCCCTTCATATCGAAATATCGGCTTGGCCAAATTTGGGCGGGGTGCATATTCAGACGACGGGCAATGATCCATTCGCCTTTAGGCCATGCGCGTTTCAGGACATTTGCCAGTGTGGAAGAACTTAAACCAGATTCACGGGACAGGGCGGCAACGGTTGTGCCTTGTTTATGAAGGGCGGCAACGATGTCGGCGGGATGCCAGTCTTGTGTATTCATACCTGCTTCACCTCATTGTTGTTATTGGTGGCGACTCAAGCAGGGTTAGCAATACCGGTAGTTACCATCCGGCGAGGCCGAAGCCTCCCCCGCCTGAACCGCCATTGAACGGGCGAGCGCAGGCACACTGGCAGAAACTACCTACCAGTGGGTAACTATTTTCAGGGTTGCTAATCCCCGGCTATCGGATTTTGCCAATAGCGCTATCAGGTTAACGGGTTGGATAAAATATTTCAATAAGATAATCATATAGATGGAACTTAGTTATTTTCGTAAAAGATTGATAAAAATGGAACATACAAACCAGTATTAATACTCCCTTAGGCCATTCCTAGTTAACTTAACAAAACTTTGGGCAGTTCCGGCTAACAATCCTAAGATCTGCCATTTCTCACACCTTAATTTAATCAATTAAATTTTATGACGTATAATCGACACAGATAAGCCTGCTGGCACAACCCGCAGAAAACATGCCCCGTGTGGGCTACCCCGCTACATTCCCCACATACTTCCGGAGATTTGGAGCATAACC
>NZ_AP028980.1:0-28899 GCF_036512875.1 Xenorhabdus taiwanensis
ATGAGTTCTGGAAAGTTACTTGCGCCTTTTTCTATTTTTATGTACTGCATCTGTACCGCACTCTCTGCGGTATGGATTTCTTTCTCATTTACCAATGTTAGCGGCTTTGTTGTTACCTTTTTTTCTTTATTTGTGGCATTTTGCGTGTTCATTTTTTTGCAGAAAAGATCGGGTGGTAACGTATTTAAATTAACTCGCGTCTTTTTTGGTGAGATGTTGATATTAAATATATTGACACTGACTAGTTGGTTGTTTGCTTTCCTTTCTCTGTACAAAATCGAACCTTCTATCGAATGTGCGGTATTTCAGGGATCGCTGCCAATCGGAGTGCTGCTGTGTGAATTGATCGTCGGTAAAGTCAAAGTGTTCAGTAAGCGCGTACTGGGAATCTTTCTGATAGCCATTAACTTGGCCGCTCTAGTTATTTTCCGGTTATATTACGCAGATGGTGTGTTTGATTTCACTGCCGATGAGTTGAGACTCGGAGTTTTTCTAGCTGTCACGGGAGGACTAACTGCTGGGATCTATGTTTTCCGCTCTGCAAAGCTATATGACTATGGTGCCAGCACGCTAGAAATTCTTTGTAACCGTTTTTTCCTGTTGTTAGTTATCACTGGTGCCATTAGTGCAAGAGAATTAGTAGGTATTACTACAATGGATTTGTTTATGCTGGTTAAATTGCTATTCTTGGCATTTGTCTCAGTGGTTATTCCAGTATTCGCTCTACAATATTCTATTCAGAAGCTGGGGGCACCACAAGTTTCCATTATTACTCCCTTTATTCCGGCGATTGCATTAACCATTGAAATGTTCACCAAAGGTTGGCCTTCTTTCTGGGTGCCATTGCTAATCGTCACCACCTGTTTGTCTATCTTGCTGGCTAACTTCTGGATGAGAAAAAAGAAAGCCTGACTTTATACTCTACCCAACAGGAATGAATGCTCTACTAGTAAAAGATAACAATATCAATCACATCTGCTCGTTTACCACTGGCAAGCGGGCGAAAACAAAATACATAATACTGATTTCAAGCTAATAAAAATAATTCTATTTGATAATTATCAAGCTTTGTTCTTATTGCTAAGAAAAGAAAGTTAACAATGTCAGGAGTTAAAATGACTGAATTTGAATATGAACGCGAAGTTTACAACAGAAATTTCCTGAATTGCTCTCAGCGGCAGGGTATTGTTGCTTTAGAATCATTTGGCTGTAAAACCGCAAACTTATTTTACAATGCTCAAATTAGCACTGATATTATCAGAGAACAAATATTTTTACAGCAAACACCTCGCTACGATTTTATTTATGATGGACTTATGATCAGAGATTATGCCATGATAGGAATAAAATATTCTGAAATAAAATATAGTTCATTTGAAGAAGCTATTCCGAAACTATTAGAGGTGATTGACAGAGATTCTTTTGTTCTGATCTCCTGTGATGTTTTTCTGGTGCCACATCGCCCAGAATTCTACTATAAAAAACATATCAACCATTTTGTTACGTTACTTTCATATGATGCGGAAAACGAGGAGTGGCAAGCAATTGATGATGTGTCCTCTGGTCATCTGGCTAAATTTATCTTTACCAGTGAATATCTTTCCAAAATTTGTAATGCTGCAAAAGAAAAAGTCTTTCGAGTATTTGAAAAGTTGCCAACCGAAAATGGAGAAGCTCGCAACTCTTCTGTAGATTTTCTTTTTGCCAACAGCCGGATTAATCGTAGTGATAACTTCAGAATCCTTGAGGATATCGTAACAATGGAAAATAGCAAAACCAGCGTCGAGGGCATGGCGAACGTGTTCTCCATAATTCTGGGTTCTAGAATCTGTTTTGCAAAATTTTTACAACAAAAACCCGTTTTTTCTGAAGCTGAAAAACTTAGTAACCGTATTGCAGTAGAAGCCAGAACGGTACGCAACCTGCTTAATATTTATGCGACCATCGGCAGTTTTAAGCACGAAGGAATTTCGTCAAAAGTAGAAAATATTGTCGTAATGGAAAAAAAGCTTTCTTCGCTGCTTGAGCGCTAAAGAAATTTGCCGCATTAACCGAGTGTTTTCGAACGAAGTTTAGGTTGATTGATTTTATGCAACTTTTTGGTGAAAGAAGATTTTCCAACTTGTGAAGATACTGTCCTTTGTGCAACACGCTGTTCAATTCAATCTCGGTTAGTAAAGTTTTCGTTCGCCTAATATTTTTGAATATTCCATCGTTTAACTGATGGAGTAAATTATATTGGTAATGATTTTTTAATCACGTTAATACAATGAAATTGTTTATCACAATAAGGAAATTCTATGCAATTTCTAAATAATTTGTTTTCATCTGTTAATGTTTTTTGGGATCAGCTTAAATGCGAGTCACTTTATCTTGCAAAAAAAGATAAAACTATGAAAAAACTCATGTGGAATGGCGTATTATGTCATTCTACATTTGAACATGCACTTGCTTATCGTTTAGCATCAAAATTAGCTAATGAAGAAATAGACAGAAATAATATAAATGCTATTGCATTAGAGGCATTTAAACAATCATCTGGTATCATTCAATATGCTTTGGCCGATATACAAGCTGTTCATACTCGAGATCCAGCCTGCTGCAATATTTTGCAAGTATTTTTCTTCTATAAAGGTTTTCTTGCATTACAAGCTTATCGCATTGCACATTACTTTTATTCTAATCACCGTAGAGAACTTGCTTACTACATTCAAAACAGGGTATCTGAATTATTCAGTGTAGATATCCATCCAGGTGCAAAACTTGGAAAAGGTATTATGCTGGATCATGCGCATGCTATTGTAATAGGGGAAACTAGTGTAATCGGAGATAATGTTTCTATATTACATTCTGTCACATTAGGGGGAACAGGGAAAATAAAGGGAGATAGGCACCCTAAAGTGGGTAATGGTGTTATAATAGGCGCAGGAGCCAAAATTTTAGGAAATATAAATATTGATGATGACGCATGTATTGCAGCAGGAGCAGTAGTATTAACAAATATTCCTTCATCAGCCACAGCTGTAGGTATTCCAGCAAAAATTTTAGCTAAAGAATGCTAATGCACCGTAGGCGTGAGTGTCGCTGCTATGTGGCTACCATCCTAAATAGTTTGTCATAATTATGAGACTCTTATATTTCTCATTTCTTTCCAAGTCGTTAACGAGGCCCTTTTCAAAAACATTTTCACATTACGAATAAGCTGCCACATAAATTGGCAACAATGATTGCGTGTCACCGTTTCATGGAGTGATTGCCATAACCGTTCTATTTTGTTTAACCAAGGCGAGTAGACCGGAAGAAATAGAAGCGTCACGGTGGGATTATTCAACAGCCATTCTCTGACCTTCTTACTTTTATGGATACCGTAGTTATCTAAAATCACATTCAGTGTTTCTGCATCACGATAGGTTCGTTTTAAGATTTTTAACATATTGATAAATAAATCCGAGCTGTTTTTCGTGTCACCCGTCGATACGATCTTTCCTGTCTGGGCATCAAGACAACCGGCAAAATAATATTTTTGATTTTGACCGGGTGTCACAATCCGTTTTTGTTGGCCTTTAAAGTACCAGTCAGCGCCAATTTTAGGATTAAAATCAATATCAACTTCATCTTCATAAACCACAGGATGTTTTTCGCAAGCCTGAGAAAGCGCTTCAGTAATCCGCGCCATTTTTTCGTCATATTCGGGATCAGATTGTTTTAATGTCGGGGCCGCTCGTCGCCAGACAATACCTTGTTTGCAGAAATAACGGTAAAGTGTGCTGATGGAAAGGGCAATATGCATATATTTTCTGAGTAAAAACACAAAAAACGACAGACTCCAGCGAGAACCGATATAGCCAAATTGTTGGGGAGTGTGCTCTAAAAAATAATAAAGAAGAGGCAAATAACGCGCTAAATGCCACTGAATATGACGCCCGACAGGTAAGCTCTGTAAGCCCGCCCATCCTTGCTCTCTAAATTTTTTCAGCCAACGCCAAACGGAAGATTCAGCGCAACAAAGTATTCTCGCTACTTGGGGGACAGAATGTGTTTTACACAGTAGAAGTATCCCCATGATCCGCCGTGCATAATCTTTATCAGATGTTTTTTGAACGATTTTTTTCATCTGCCGACGTTCATTTCGTGAAGTGGGTGGTATGATAAGCATGACTCGATCCTTTTTTCTGTGATTTTGCGTTTTGGGAACAAAAATTTCGCAAATTTAGGATCGAGTTTCTTTGATACTCCTACCATTTTGACAAGCTATTTAGTTTGTTTTTATAAGAAAAAATTTAATCGTACCTCAGGCGCTTAGTTATTTTTTCCTTCCTTTCTGTATCGCAGAGTTAGAGTTATAGGGACATTTATTGAGCGTGAAAATATTTTTATTTAGAGAGTGCTCTAACCTAATAGATAAATTAACCCGAATTCTGGATAAGGAATTGACAAGAGGCCTGTTACAGGAGCAGTGTTTTGGTGCGTACCGAAACAGCTCTGGGGAGGAACAGGCCATGGACAACTTAGTTGAAGTTTTCTGTAATGTCGATGATTTTTCCCACTTTTTTATCCCACAGTGGACACAATTTTGTCTTGATAATGAATGCCATCTGTGTCGTAGGCAAGGCCATATGTATCCAGTGACATCATGACCATATTGATCCTCTTTCACATGTCACATACCGTAACTTTAAAACCTTCCACTTGGAATTTCTCTGGAAATATCATCATCATTATATCCCCACTTTGCTCAGTTATACCCGTTTTGTCAGTGTCGTGCCTTCCGTTTTGGCATCATTGTGCAGTTATCTGACTCAATTAAAAGGAAAACCTACCGGCATTGCTTTTATTGATTCCACCAATTTGAAAGTTTGCCATAACAGAACCATCGTCCATCCAGACACAGACTTGAAAAACATTTTTAGCAAGGTCGATACCAACCACTTTGATCGTATTCATGAGATGTTCTCCCGAAATCCAGTACATCGGAAAAAAGATGGCACTGTTTGCTGCTGCAAAAGGGGACGTCCATCACATCACTACAGTTTTGGTACACAGGATTGGCACGCGAAAGGCCGTATTAACGTCATTGGTGCCATTCTCGAAAATACGTTCATCACCTTAAGCTTATTTACTGGCAACATTAATGCCGATGTCTTTCATGCGTGGGTGATGCCAAAACTCCCACACGGTGCCGTGATAGTCATGGATAATGCGCGCTTTCATAAACGACTTGATACGATACAAGCGATAGCAGAGAGTCAACATCAATTAGAGTGGCTTCCCGCTTATAGTCCGGACTTGAATCCCATAGAACACAAATGGGGTGGGGCAAAAGCGATAAGAAGACAAAAAAGATGTTCAGTTGATGAGTTGTTCACCGAGCACATCGAATATGTCAGATCATGTTGATTCTGCTATATGTTGACAATTACCGCTCCCCGCATTTGATAATTAGCTCTTCTGCTATGAAATCTTGGCGATTTCACCCTGAAATTTTTAAAATAAAGATAATAAATTCATTTTGTTATGCGATTAAATCGTCTGGCGAATTATTCGTTTAAATTGAAGTGTTTTCGCATTAACATCTGGATCATTTTTTCCAATTCTTCCTGAAACTCTTTTGGTACGCGGTTAAATTCAAAACTTACAGATCTGTCTTTAACCCGTTTGCGGGCAAACGAATTCTTATCTTTGAAGTCCCAAAGAGAACTTAGCTGCTGCTTTGTTGCTGCGTTTTTTTTAGCTTTGCTGCTGCTGAAACCTTTAAACAGCTTGATGATATTCGACTTCATTTCGTCGGGAGCAACTGGCTTGGCCTTATCCATATGCTGGACTTCATCACGCACACAGTTGACGACTTCATCAATCGAAAGTTTGTTTTTCTTAATATCTACGGTGACGTCCAAAAGCGCTTTATAGTCTGGGTAGCTCAGTTCTGCGATGACAGGGAACACGGCAATAATATCGTTAGGAACTGAAGCACACTGGATTGCACGCGTTACCTTAGCTTGTGACATATTGTTAAACCCAGCTATTTCTTTTTGGGTCATACCCGATTCTCGCAACTGGATCAGGCGTAGGCCGATTTCACGAATGTTGTGTTCTCTAGCTGTCTGGATATCTGCGGCAAGTTGCCTTGCGTCATCGATGCTTATGTTTGTGTTCGTGACTAAGGTATCTAAACCTACACCACAGAAAATAGCAGCAGCACGTCTGCGAGAACCATCCAAAATCTCTATCTTGCCATCAATACGACGGCCTATTGCCGGGAAGAATTGTTGCAGACTGATAGTGCGTATGATGTCGCTGACAGATTCTTTTGTCAGTGCACTTTGATCTCGCCCGTTAACTAAAAAATTAACGGTAGTTTCAGATTCCAGTTTATCAGCTGGGATGTGTTCTAGTTGAAACGTAGCTGTTTGTCCCGAGGCAAGTATAAAACTCTGTTCTGTAGTTTGGTTCCCCGGCAGCGTATTCAAGGATATTGAATTGAACGTTCTTCCGATAGTTGGACGTTTTTTATTTTGCATTATTGCCTCTATTAACTCTGATAAACTCAATACGGTCAAAAACTGCTTTGGCAAAGTCTTCTGCTGCTCCTTTCGCATTCTTTAATGCTTCCCCACTGCCGATATATGTGGCTGGGTTTGCGGAAATAACGGTGTCAAAAGACTCACCACAGCGCTCGAATCCATCCAATCGTGGGATAGCAAAATCAAGCATGTCACCACCAAAAATTTCTTTTGCCAGGCTATGACACAACTTGTGATCGGTCTTATTCACTAACTTGGACATAAAACCGATGTTACCGCTGAGGCGAGTTGATGCGCCTGTCGATTCGATTATGTCTACCAGCTCCGGCAAGCGAGCCAGATATTTCAGCGTACTGTGGAAATCTACCTGTGCGGGTGGGATTGGCGTCATCAGAAAATCTGCGGCTGCGATCGCATTAGATAGGAAGGAGTCCAAGTGTGGTCCGCTGTCGATAAAAATGAAGTCGTAATCGCGCTTCACTTTATCGATGATATTATCGCGAAGGACGGTATAGATGTTCTGGTTTGGCAGGTGTTCTGCACAGAGTTCTTCCCAACGTGATGCGATGAATGCGTCTTCAATGGATGCAGGAATAATGTCTACGCCTGCCACAACTGAGGACGTGATAAATTCAGACAGCAATTCTTCGCGTGAAACGTTTTGCAGCATGGCTTGGGCTGATGTTGTATCAACAGAGCCGATCGACTGCTTATGATCGAGGAACATGGTTGCCGATGCCTGTGGGTCAAGGTCGATGACCAAGATCCTAAGGTCTTCGAAAATCAGGTGTGGGTGGGTACGTAATGCATGTGCCAGGGAAACTGTACTGACGGTTTTAGATACTCCGCCCTTCAAATTCCCGATAAAGAAAGTCAAGGCTTCGTGATAGCGATCCCGGTATTTGGGTACGCCTCTGTGATGGTATAGATCTATGATGTTCTCAATGGTCATTGCGTACTTGGATGAAGAGCCTGCTTGCTTCTTGCCAAATACATATCCCTGTCCTTCCATTTCGTTAACGGCATAATCCACGCTTGCACGCGTTAACTTTGGTAATTTTGCGAGAGCCGCTTTTGAATACGTTTGGTAATAGCTTGTTTTACTCAGCTCCTGCTTTTGGCTTTGGATTTGATCACTGAGTGACTGGAGTAGACGAACTGACCTTTGCGCAACCTTGTCTAATTGTTTATAGGATTCATTCATATCTTTACTCTATATGTAGGTTTTTTGATTTTATTTAAATATCCTACATAAAATAATAAATGTAAAATTTTTTAATTGAAAAACGCTTTATTTTGCTTGTTTTTCTCCATAGATATTTCATTTTTATCTTATTGTTTTAAAGCATTTTTAATGGTAAATTTCAGGGTGAAATTGCCAGAATTTCGCATCAATTTCAGAGGGGGATAGAATTTTGTGTTCTGGCTTAACCTGCTTATCAGGAGGGCTATTGAGAGATCATAAAATTCCACATGAAAAAGGTGAGCTGGTAAACATAGAAACGGGGGTATGGTTTTAGATAGTACGCAAAGTCAAAGTAAACCAAAAAAGCCGTGGAGTTTAAAAATGGCTAAATCAGGCTGCCATTTAAATCTCACGGCTTCATATCAAAATTTATCATTTTCACAAACTGGCTAAAAAACAAAGGTGGGTTATTTCTGTGGTTTGTTGCGAACTTTAC
Organism: Xenorhabdus taiwanensis; assembly: GCF_036512875.1. GTDB lineage: Bacteria > Pseudomonadota > Gammaproteobacteria > Enterobacterales > Enterobacteriaceae > Xenorhabdus > Xenorhabdus taiwanensis. Next base: position 8,204 of record NZ_AP028980.1, read on the forward strand.
GCTCAATAAGTTGACCACGCTGATCAAAATAACGGCTAGGCCAAATCTCTGAGGGATGGATGCCGAGATAATTTGCGATGACCCATTCACCTTTAGGCCACGGTCTGCTGAATGCATTTGCGAGTGTTGATGAGCTGAGTCCCGCTTCTCGGGAGAGTGCGGCTAAGGTTGTACCGCGTTTACGTAATGCAGCAATAATATCGGCCTGATGCCAGTCATTTCTAACATTGTTATTCATTCCTGCTACCCCTTTTCATTAATTAATATTGATGGTGGCGATTCAGACAGGGTTTGCAATACCGGGACACTCATCCGGCGAGGTCGAAACCTCCCCTGCCTGAATCCCCATAGAAAAGGCGAACGCAGGCACACTGGTAGAAATATCCTACCAGTGAAGTGTCCACAGGGTTGCAAATCCCTGACCATTGGTATTTGCCAATGGCGGGAATACTTTAACTGATTGTTTTAGCTTACTCAATAACTAAACCGCTAAGTTCAACGGCTATAATTCCTCTCAAAAGCGCACAAACTCAGGGGAGAAAACGGACGGCTAAATCAATCTTTGTTATTTATTCTCGTTCGTGATCACTTCGCTATCCGTATTTCCCCTTTGTTTTCAGACTCATTTTACTTATTTCGAAACATTTTCCCTGCGTGTCGGTTAGGTTCACCGTTCCGTGGTGCGTCAGATAATGTGTAGCAGGGCGAGGGTTATGTTGAGTTTTTGCAGGAGTTCGCTGCGTGCTCAGCACGGCGATGGTTTACTCCCCGTTCAGTGCCTGATTCAATCAGGATGAACGCCTCATTATTCGTGACGTGTGATATCTCCTTTCTTTACTGCATCGGCCTATTACAAGGCGGTGAGTGAAAAACAAACGAAATAAGTGAATTAAGGCAGAAAAATGCCAATGAAAAGTGGTGACACTGAGTAATACGGGGTTCAAATCGGTCGTAAAGCCAGACCGGACGTGCTCTGGACGTTGATCACCTGGCGGCGTCACTTGGTAATCGCTTCGCTTAAACGCAAGTGACGCCGCGAAGTTTTCGGGACGTTTATTGTGCGTGACTTAAAGCGTAGGTAAAAGTCGTATAAGGTAAAACGGTTATGGTGATCGTAGCAGGATATTGCTCAATGTATGTGATAAGCCTGTCTGGTATATAAAGTGACAGGATAACTTTCATCGTCAGACGATATCTGCTTCCAAAAGTGTGCAGATGTACCGCTATTTTGCTCTCCCTTTCAGGCTACAGGAGTTTTATTTCGCCACCCGAAGGCGATCCTGATAGGCGATGGATCGTTTTTGTAGAAAAAATATTAACGGTTAGGTAAGAAGACGTCAAACTGTTGCTGTGACTTTTACCTCAATTTACCTGTGCATTGTTCGGGAATAACCCATATTAACTGGTTATGATATATACTGATTTATTCGCCAATAAGTAGATTTTGAATTATATGCATGGGGGTTCTATGCCACAAACAAGTACTGCTACTTCTTCTTCAAAACGCCCATACAGAAAAGGTAACCGATTAACTGGGATTGAAAGACAGCAGGCTTTTATTGCTCGTCGTAAAGCTGCAAATGATAAATCTATTAGAGTATATGTATCTAATGAACTAAAGCTACAGTTACAAAAAATGTGCAAAGTAGAGGGAGTATCTCAAGGTGAGATGATTAGTCGCTTAATCGAAAGAGCTAGTGCGGATCACAGTACTAATGATGTTAAGTCATAACTTTCTTGAGAGTTTATTCTTCCGGTGCTAGTATGAATATTGTTTAATTTTTGTTTACTGATTTTATTTTTTTGATAAATTTAGATAGAGTATTGGTGAGAACAAAAGCAATTATAAAGGTTTATTGAATTTTTTGTTTCACAGTGCTAGCTTATCAGGGTTTTTCGTTGGTCAGTCACGCCGAAAGGTGACTAAGTGCGGGCAGTTAATAATGTGGTTAACTAACCGCTAAAAAGAAGAAACCCCATAATCTGCATCAAACTTGGCGGTAAGGTCAGATATATGGGGCTCACTTGCAGAAATCAAATTAGTGGTTTCTGCATAGGAGTATAGAACGATGAAACTTCTATTGCAACCTTTTAATCCCCGCCATAAGTGCAGGGGATGTGTTTAAAAATCAACATACCCAATCAACATTTGATCCCTCAGTTCGTCGTAGCCGGCGTGGTGAATCCAACGCTTTACGTCGGGGGCAGTCTAAAATCCATCGGCGCAATATCCCGAAACAGGACATCAAAATCCCAACAGGAACGCCTGCTCGGTTGTCTCGTACCCTGAAAAGTCATGACTGGCGGCGGGATAGGGCTCTTATCGCGCTTCGTCAAAAGGGATATACGCCGTATTCCGAGCGAAAAAATCCGCACTATGTGCCAAAACCCATGCGTATCAGTACACGCTCTGAGAGCCGTGAAGCATTAACCTCGTTGTCGTTGGCATTCGTGGCGAATGCGGATTTTTTCCCCGGTCATGATTATCTGTTTGAAGTGATGGTGCCCTTTGAATTTATCGCCAAGGCGATGGGAGTACTGCATGAATATGATAACGGCCGTAAATCGTATGATGTGGCTCTTCATGCTTTGTCTGTCCTTGAGCAACTGGAGCAAATCGTCGTCCATCGGGATAAAGACCGGGATGCCGGCCAAAATAAGCCCATGCGCATTTGGTTGAAACCGGAATTTTTTATGTCTAAAGGTATTCCGTGTGACGAAATCCGGCGCAGCCTGATTGACTTCCAAAACTGGGCAATTAAAAGTGGTCAGCTTGAAAATCTGGAAAAAAAATACCAGCGTCATTTATTGAATATGGTGCGATTAGGCATTGATATAGAAAGCAAACACGCGCTGCGTCAGCTACTGAAAAAGATTAAACGCTCAGTGGTTGCTCCGGATTTACAGGAACAGAAAGCTGAAGCTCTCAAACAAATTGAAGATAGTATTGAGTTGTTAGATCGTAAAAAATCAAAAAATCTGGAAGCCGAACTAGATAGAACGCAACGTTCGGTCGATAATTTGCGAAAGAAAGATAAATCAGATTCAATTTACTGGCGTATGTTTGTTGAATGGCAAAAAACAACAACACCGGTTGCTGTTTATTATGCAAAAAATAAATTAAAGACACTGCATCCTCATGTAACTGAATATTCAGAGCAGTTCTATCGATTGTTACTTGAGCAAGAAGGGATCATCCTGACTTAACTGAAGATTTCTTTGATTAATAATCAAAATAACCGTGCCAGGCACGGTTTTGGTGTTTTTTTGGTGGCAACCCTAAGTCATTTTTCACTTATCCCACACATGATTTTCCCGTATTTTTCTGCTGTTTTGTATTTAAAACAGATTACTAGAACTGAAATCTACAAAAAAGAGTGAAAAATAAGCTATAAACTTCGAACAAATTCTTTTACATGTAATTAATTTCGAAGTTTATTCCTGAACAAAGCAAGCCTTATAAATAAGGAATCACAAATCGAGTTGAGCCTAAAGGCTACAACTCTCGATGTTAGTTCCTTTCACTTCGTTCAAGGAAAAAATAAATTTGATTACGTCCCGTAAGCGGTCGTAAACGCCCGCTAACGCGCAGATACGTCCCGCCTTACGGCGTGACCACTGCGTGCCCTTGGCAGAACTTATTACGCTCAAACCACTTGATAAATCTTTTAGCTTAGTAGGGACGAGGGATTTCGAGATCCCATTGATCCTCTATGGCTTCGGCGGTTCAGCTCCCTCATTCCCATTAATTTATGAGAGCCGCCTTTTACTCGCTTCGCTCATAAGATCCACAAAAAAGTAAAAACACTTTGCGCTTAATTATTGGAGTTTCGGGAGCAATGGAACAGTGAACGCCGTTAAGTGGTCAATTTAAATAGCCATTTAATTATAAATCAATAGATTAATTTTCTTCATTGAAAGGTCTTAACTCACCTCTGTTGACAGCATCTGGAACCGTAAAGGTGTAACGCCCCTGCATGTTAATGTGTTCACATAGTAGTGGAGACAACCTCTTCACATCTTCGTCATGAACCGGATATCCCTCTTGCCTGAGTTGTTGTACTGCGGCATCCATGTAAATCGTATTCCACAGTACAATCATATTTAGCACTAATCCTAACGAACCCAATTGATCTTCCTGCCCTTCACGATAGGCCTGCCTCAGCTCACCACGTTTTCCATGAAATACATTTCTAGCTACCGCGTGTCGTCCTTCACCACGATTAAGCTGCTGTAATGTCTTACGTCGTTTGTTTTCATCATCGAGGTAAGTCAGTATATGGATAGTTTTGTCTGCACAACCGATCTCCGCTATAGCCTGCGCCAAGCTGGTTGGCCTATCGCCCGTTTGTAAGGTTTTCATGATCGATAAAACGTTCAGACGTCCCAGTTTGAGTGAGGCAGTCAATCGTAAGACGTCATCCCAGTGCGGGACAACTTTTTTCTCAAAATTCAGGCGATGTGAGGACAGAGAATTAAATGGACCATAATCTGCTTTTGGATCTGTGCGCCAGAATCTGGCACCGCCTGTATCCGCCAGGCGCGGGCAAAACCGATACCCTAACAAACGAAAGAGACCGAAGATAATATCACTGTAGGCGCCCGTATCGGTCATGATTTGAGAAGGCATTTTTTCCGTTTGTTGTTCCAGTACAACAGCCAAAATGACCAGACTGTCTCTTAGCGTTCCCGGTACAACAATGTCGTTTAACCCCGAATATTGATCAGATATCAGGTTATACCAGGTCACACCACGTCCTTTACCAAAGTATTTTGGATTAGGTCCGGCATGGACTGTTCGTACAGGAACGACGAATCGCATACCATCTGCTGATGCAACCTCACCCCCTCCCCAAAGACCTGCCAGTGAAATACCTGCCTGTGCTGAAACCAGAATGGCATTGGCATCACGGATCGTTTCATCCCTGATATAATGGCTGTCCGTCCAAGTCAGACGGTCACGCTTCAGCGCGGCAATATCATTGCGAATAAAGGGTTCTGGTCCCGTATTACAGGCTTCAGCCATGAGTATGGCACACAAACTGATATTCAGATCAGAAACCCGGGAATTCTGTTCTGATACATGGATGAAAGCACGGGTAAATTGCGTCCGGGCATCAATTTCAAGTATGAGTTCCGGTAAGTCCACGCGGGGCAGCATATCAGCTACGCGCTGTCGCAGCGCAATCAGTGACGGTGTTTCTTCCATTGCGTCCAGAGGACTCAGGATCAATTCTGTTTTTTCACTCGCATCTGAAAATCTTACGGCTGGGTTTTCAGGAAGCCGGTTTAGTACATCACGATAGGTTGTATCCAGCTCTGCCGCAATGGCTGACAATGTGGCTGTTGATGTTGATGTTGATGTTGATGTTGATGACAGTCCCAGAGAACGGCAGATAATCGGGCGTAAAGCTTCCCATTCATTTCCGGCTATCAGTCCGGTTCGCGGATCGGCATAGCGCCAGCTGGGTGTGACATAAATATCTCTTTTTTTCAGTGTAGTCTGAAGTTCTTTCAGAACACAAAATGTATAAGCATGAAAATCGATACTGTCATCGTTTCTTATGACATGTTGTTGCCACGGTTTATTAATGATTTCTCGGGGAGCATCGTTGTCTGTTTTTTTCTTCTTAAAATTATTCTCGAGCCAGACAAGCGCATCAATCAGCGTCTTGGCAGAAGCATTACCTTCAAAATGAATTTTTGAAAGTAATTCAGGTAAAAAACGGCGAACAGTGCGGAACTTAGCATCCAGTTCATTGAAATACACATTATTAGCTGGGCGAATAAGTGAAATGACATTATCTACAGCGTTCGCCAGCCGATCTTCGGGGATCAATCTGTATATATTGTCACGAATATCCGTATCAGGTAATTTATCATTAAGCAGTATTTTACAGGCTCTTGCCAGTATTTCCGCAGCCTGATCCAAATCTTTAATTGTACGTTGCCGGTTCTTTTTATCTGCCTGAACAGCACCATTGAACAGATCCCGGAGTAAGGCTTCCAGTAACTCAAGGACATCATCCTGTGCCGTTGCTTCCATGCAGTATGCAAACGCAACAAGTGTTGCCAATTTTCTTTTTTCTGGCAGGCGTTGAAGCGCGGTTTTTTTGGCTGTCGCAGCATAACGAGCCAGCGCGGCAATCCGGGTATCGGAAACGGGCGTTATTGCTGGCAATGCAATACCCAAATTACGAATGGAATCCAAGCGGGTAATGGCCTTGAGGAGAGAGGCTGAGTTGATTTTTGTCGGTGCCGTCCGTAGCTGGTCAAGTAATGAATACCGGCTTCCGGGGGGAACAGACAGCAGTTCAAGAAGATAGCGTGTTTGTGTTTCGTCAATGCAGGCTGACAGTGAATGCCACAGCTTGTTTTCTACCCGGCCTCGTAACCGGGCGATGTATCTTTCAAGCAAAGAATAACCGGGTAATAATACCTTATGTGACAATAGCCATCCGGTACACCTTTCGAAAAGAACGCCTGGCCGGCTTGTTCCTGTCCAGCAGAGTGAATATAACCAGCGAGTCAGAGAAAAAGCAACCCGTGGAGCAGTGAACTCTGTATATCCATAAATATTTATGATTTCAGCAATATGTTGCCTGTGTTGTTTCCCTGAGTGATAAAGGTCAATCGCATTATTTATATTTTCAGTATGTAATGGCTGTGCCAGACATTCAATAACCGTATCGGGAACGCAGGAAATTTCCCGAGATAACGGACAGTATATAACAATATAGCGAAGCCTAAGCGATTATGTTCACCACGTTTTTCCGAAATATTCAGACGATCAAAATCATCAAGATGGAAATAGCGCGCCAGTGTTTCTTTTGTCAGCTCAACAGGATAACTACCATAGTTTGCACGCTGCTCTTCTGAAAGAAAATTAACCGGCATAGTCAACCACCCTTAATAAATGATCCGGATCACATTGTTTTTTGGGACTGATGAATAGCCCAGATCCGCTTAACTTGGCTTATACTGCACCCAGCCAGTGTAGCGGTGCGTTCAATGGTCAGGCCTGACTGACGAAGAGTGATAATACGTTCGTGAATTGAAATATCAGCTTTCCTGCCAGAATATTTGCCGGAGGCTTTGGCGATTTGAATGCCCTGACGTTGCCTTTCGCGCCGGAGTTCATAATCATCGCGTGCCATCTGAAGAGCTACTTTCAATAACAGTTCCTGAACCGATTCCAGGACAATACGGGATATATCATCGCTTTCAGCGGCCAGCTCTGATAAGTCCACTATACCAGGAACGGCCAGTCGGGCGCCTTTTCCTCTGATAGTGGAGATAAGTTTTTCAGCTTCAGGAAGGGGAAGACGGCTGATGCGATCAATCTTTTCGGCGATCACAACGTCACCGGGTTGAAGATCTTCAATCATTCTAAGTAGCTCGGGCCTGTCTGCCCGGGCACCTGATGCCTTTTCCCGGTAAATACCAGCAATATAAAAACCGTTAGCTGCTGCCATTTTTTCGATAGCGGTTTGGCGGGTCAGGTCTTGTTCTGATGTGCTGACTCTTTCATAGATGCGTGCAATTTTCATTTGGAAGTAGCCAAAATAAGTAAAGGTGATTTGGCTATCATAGAGGGGCTGGCTAAAAATGACAATTGTCGATGTAAATTGGCTACCTAATTTTTGGCTATTTAAATTGACCGCTTAAAGGTGTTTACTGTTCCGTTACTCCCGAAACCCCGATTTCACCGATTGCCTGGACACACACATTGCTCACGGGGCGATACAACTTTAAGAGAAATAACGGGAAAATTGATGTGGAAGCGATGGCGAGGATATTGGAGTCTCACCTGAAACAGCATTTTTGGCGGGATGACTGATCAGGGTTTTCCCTCAAAGTTTATAGATCTGGGTGTTCTTCCACTGGACCCGTATAAAACTCATAATCAAAACCAATTATTATGATTGTTTGCAACAACCTCTACCTTGATCTGTCGTAACAATAAATTAACCATCAAACGTTGTTTAATACAAGAAATGCACTAAAAATTGAATTTAAATATCGGTAAATGATATAAATTTATTGTAATAACCCATTTATATAGAAATTCTCAGTATATGTATCTACATGTTCTTTTTTTAAAACTTCTTTAAAATCTGTTAGTTAAATGTTAACCATATGGCTTCACAAAATTTCATTTGAACTTCAATTAAATTATTATTAATTTAATTAATGCTTACTTAGGGAATAAAAAGAATAATATATGGCAAAGTTTATTGTTACTGCAACTCCTCCGACGCCAAATGGCGACCTTCATTTGGGACATCTTTCCGGGCCTTTCCTTGCCGCTGATGTGATGCAACGCCGACTTAAACAGCTGGGACATGATGTGCTGTTTGTGACGTATAGTGATGATTATCAAAGTTATTTACCCAGAAAAACTCAGACGTTACGCAGAAAGCCTTTTGCATATGCCCGACTTATGTGTCAGGCAATGAAGTTATCTTTGGAACTGGTTAATATTCATTTTGATACCTTTATGCAGGCTGCTGACACGCTAGCCTATCAGCATTCAGGCGAACACTATACGGGGCTGATTGCCGATCAGATCGAACTTAAAGCACATAAGACTTTTTATTGTGCTACCTGCAATCTATACGGTTACGAAGGCTTTGGCAGAACTCAGTGTAACTGGTGTGGAACCTCGTCAGATACCAGCCAGTGTGAACACTGCGCCCGCGTGCCTGATATTGAAAAAATTACCACAATGACATGTATGTCCTGTCAAGGTGCGATGCAACCGGTTCAGGTAAAACAACATATCTGGAAGATTGGTCAGAATTATCCGGCGGTCAAAGCCGCTTTACAACAGCGAACGATGCGCTCCTGTTTGGCAAGTTATCTTGACGAGGTGCTGAGCAACGAGAATGAACAGTGGCCGTTGACTCGCCCGGGTGATACAGGTATGCCAGTTGTTGCACTAGATAATTATCCGCTACATACTTGGTTTCTGGGACTGTCTGGTTACAGAAGTTGCGTTGAGAGCTATCTGACAGCGCATCCTGAACGTGGTGATTTTTCGGAGTGGTGGGCACCCGATACTGAACTGGTGCATTTTCTTGGTTTTGATTGTTCCTATAGCCATGCAGTTGGTTATAGCAGCCTGTTGCTGGCCGATCAAAATGGGCCTCGTCCGGGTACTTTTATCACTAACCGCTTTCTTAAATTGGATGGCGAGGATTTCTCTACCAGCCGTGGACACGCAGTCTGGCTCAAAGATCTGGCAGGACAATATCCCTCTGACGCCATCCGCCTGTTCAGCGCGCTAACCGCTCCTGAAACCGCAGTCAGTAACTTCAGCCGTGAACAATTTCAGTATTGGTATCACAAAGTCTTCCTACCACTGGTCAAACAGGCTGAACAGATCACTAATTCCGGCATCACCCTGACCACAGAGCAACAGCAGCGCTTACACAGCCACTCGGCCTGTCTGAACTGGCAGCAGGCAGCCTCTCTTGAGGCATTTTCTATTGCCGGTATGGCGCGATCGGCACTGGATCTTTACGAATTTATTCAGTCGGATGATGTACTGTCTGTTGCGCCTGAAGCCTGGCAGATCCTGGCCAAATTGCTTCTGTCTTTGTGCCCCGATTTGGCAGGCGAGATCCTCTCTTTACCCACCTCTGGTGTGCAATCTGCGACGGTATTCCATGAACCTGCTTAATTATCAAAAACGTGCAGTTAGTTTTCTTGGTACGCAAACCATCGGGCAGACACAGCTAAAGATGTATTACCTCACCAGCGAAAAGCAGAAGGAGACTCCGACTCCTAATGCTGAACTTCGGCGCCAGTGGCTAACGCAGGGGCTGGATGAAGTGCATTTTCCCGGGGAACATCATATCGGTTTTGCCATTATACACGCCGCTGATGACGGTTACTATTTGCTGATCAGCACTTGGTGCGACGCCAATATGTTACGCCACCAAGTATTTATTATCAGCGATGAAAACCGTTTGCAGCCATTAGACAATACAAAAATCATCGCCTGCGTCTGGGAGCTGGCTGTAATGTTCTATGAGCGTAACTACTGGATAGAGCAGGTGATGACAACAGAAAAACTTGAAGAGGCGAATATCCAACGTTATTTGCAAAAGGGGTACAGCGGATGGGTTTAAATATTCGGCCAGTCAGGCCTGAAGATCTTACTCGGCTGGTTGTCTTGTGTGCTGAACATGCCGAATATGAGAAATTAAGCTACTGTGATAATGGTCAACAACAGCGCTTACAGACGGCTCTGTTTAGCCAGCCAACTCGATTGTTTATCTGGGTAGTGGCTGATGATAGTGGAGATCTACATGGCTATTTATCCGCCACCATCGATTACTCCACCTGGTCAGCAGCACCGTTTGTCTATATGGATTGCTTGTACTTAACCGCTGATTTACGTAGGCAGGGGATTGGACGACAGTTAATGAACACCTTAATTGACTTTGCTAAACAGCAGCAGTGCGCGGAAATCCAGTGGCAAACGCCACCAGATAACCAGCTTGGTGTTGGTTTTTATCAGCATATCGGTGCGGCTAGCCTCACTAAGATCCGCTTTACCTTGCGTCAGGGAAACCGCCTGTGGTGATAGTTTTTGCTGAAAAATAAAAAGACAGGATATTACGATGACAGCATTACCTCGTTGGGCTTATCAAACCTATGCCGAACAAACCCGAGACTATCAATTGGGCGAATTGTTTGCATTCGGCAGATTGCATAATCCGCAAAAGTTGGCTATTAGTGATGGTAAACAGAGTTATACATTTTCACAGCTAGATGATATGGCTACCAGCCTGGCTCAATGGTTATCCCAGAATGGGGTAAAATCGGCGACTTGCGTCCCTGTACTTGCTGAAAAGTGTGCCATTATGCCCGTGATCGCGGTTGCTTGCTGGAAACTGGGGGCTGTTTATGTTCCCCTAGACGGTCAGTTGCCACAAGCACGTATACGTAAATTACTTGTCCGGCTGAATACACCAGTTGTGCTGGCTATTTCTCACTCTCCGCTAGATGACACGGGGATCTGGCTAAGCGGTGAGGAGTTACTCGCTGTGTGTCGGCAACCTACATCAGCTGAAGGAACATTATTTGAATATCAACATGCACCTGATGATACGGCTTATATTATTTTTACTTCAGGCTCTACTGGTGAACCTAAAGGGGTTGAAATCAGCTCTAACAGTCTAAAAACTTATTTTGATGCGCATAATCAATGGTTGCAATTTACCCCTGATTCACGAGTCTTCAGCCTGTCTCCGTTTCATTTTGATGTTTCCATTGAGGATACGTTATTGCCGCTGTCACTAGGGGCTTTTGTTTGGCAATTTGCCAACGTTCATGCTGGTGCCATCATGCGTAATATCATCATTCGGGAAAAGATCACTCATCTTATTGCCGTTTCTACGCTGCTCTCCTTAATTACAGAAAATGGCAAACAAATTCAAGCAGAAAATTTCCCAGCACTGGAAATGGTGATGACTGGAGCTGAAATTTGCGATCCTAAAATCATTAATTTATGGAAGCAAAATTTGCCAACGGTTCGTTTGATTAATGCCTATGGTCCAACAGAAACCACTATTGTTTGCTGTTGTTATGAAATTGAACAACCGGACGAGCAGCGCACAATAAGCTGGCCAATTGGTGTTCCTCTGCAGAATGTTTCTTGCCTGATTATCGATGAAAATCAGAATATTCAAAAAGATACAGATATTGTTGGTGAATTGTGCATTGGTGGCGATTTAGTTATGAAAGGTTATCTGGGGCAGCCGCAAGAAACAGAAAAAGTCATTTTCGAACATCAGGGCGTTCGTTATTATCGCACCGGTGATATCTGTTTGCGTCAGGCGGACGGCAATATTTTATATGTGGGTCGCCGCGATGATGAAGTCAAAATTGCTGGTCGTCGAATTCACCTCGGCGAGATTCGCCAAAAATGTCTGGCTACCAACGGAGTACAGCGCGTGGCCATTCGTAAAGTACAGTTGGATGGAAAAGATCATATCGCAGTGGTCATTACTGGTGAGAAAAGCAATGAACTAGCCAATATTGAGATATCGCTGGCAGCGGAGTTGCCGCGTTATATGTTGCCAACGTTATGGGGCTGGGCAGAAGAGGTCAATTTAAGCGCTAATGGAAAAACCGACGAAAAAGTATTGCTAGATCAACTTATTGATGCTGCAACTCAGAAAAAGTCACGTTACTTCATCCGTCGTCAAGGTGGTAGCTTTACGCCAATGAACAGAGGTGTTGTATGAGTAACCAAGCTTATTTATCGCGTGTAGAAAAGGTTATCCGTGCAACGGTAACGTTTCCGCAGGAAGTGCAATTGCAAGGGGAGACTGAACTGTACACACTAGGAATTGATTCCCTGACCACCATTAATGTATTACTGGCTTTGGCGACAGATTACCAGATTGAACTGGAAAATTTTGTCAGTTCAATCGATGAGTTGAAAACAGTTAGCGATCTCTGTGGCCTAGCGGCAAAATTCAGCAGAGCCGTCGACATCCAGCCTGACAATTTAACATTGGATAATATAAAATTTTTCCATCAGCAAGAGCTACACTACGAATATGGTCTGGACGGTATTCGCACTTTTCCTTGGAGAAATGTAAATACACCGATTGGCTCCGGTTACTGCATTGTTCGCCCGTTCACCGAAACACTGCCGCATATCAACCAACCGGATGATGAAGATGAACTTTTTATCGGTATCCAAGGTCATGCACTGGTGGTGATTGACGATAAAGAGTATCCGTTTACCCAAGGTGATCAGGTTTTTATCCCGCGCGGCAGCCATCACTATGTGCGTAACAACAGCGACCAACCCTTCCACTTCTTTACCATTTGGTGGAATCAGGCGGGAGCACGCGCTTATCTGGCACAGGAAGAAGAGGTTGATCAATAATGGCAAACCACTGGGATATCATTATTATTGGTGCCGGTCTTGCCGGCAGTGCACTAGCTGAAAATATCAGTCAGTCGGGTCTGCGCACCTTGTTGCTGGAGTCATCTGAGCCCGGTAGTGGAGGTGCCAGTGCGCGTTCGCGCGGTATTGTACGAGTGTTCGATCTCAACCCCATACTGATGCAATATAACGTGGGTGGAGTGCGTGAATGGCGGCGGCTGAACCAGCGCTGGCCGGGGATTTTCCATCAGTGTGGGGTTATTTACCTACTTAGAGAAGAGCATATTCCGAGCGCGCAAGCATTGTTGCGGGAGTTTTCTTCGTCTGAATATCCCATTGAGTTTATTTCCAGTCAGCAGGCACAAAGATTGATGCCGGGACTGAATATCCCATCACAGGCGGGCATTCTTTATGAATCTCAGGGAGGATACGTTAATCCCCGACTGGCCTGTCAGTTACTGGCGCATCACGCGCAGAAGCAAGGGGCGGAACTGCTTGAAGGCGTACAAGTGAAGCGTGTAGAATCTCAAAGTAACGGAGTCAGTATTCATACTGAGAACCAAGTATTGACGGCCCGACTAGCGGTGGTGGCCGCGGGCGCCTACAGCCGCACTCTAATCCCCGACATTCAGCTGTTCAGTCGCTCAATTCCATTAACTACCCTTTACTGTCCGGACGCACAGGCACCGCAAACCTGTCTGATCGACGAATACAGCGGAAGCTATATGCGTCCGGGCTCAACCTCCTTTGTTTTCGCTGGTGGTGCACCACAAAATGATGCAGCTACTCCTGCAGCATTGCCACAGACCCGTAGCGTACACCCAACAAATTTGCAGTTAGCGCAGCAGATGCTGCCAGCCATCCCGTTACAGCTCAGTCATGGCTGGGAGGGTTATGATGGTTACACCGCTGATTTCTTACCGCAAACAAGATTGATAATCGAACGTCATCTTGCATTGTTCTGTGGTTTCTCAGGGCGCGGGGCGAAATATATTCCTGATGCAGCACGTCAGTTCAGCCAACAGATTCTGGAGTACCTGCAATGATCAGACTAGCCTGTGTTGCCTGTATGGACGAAAATAAGTCTGTCCATACCACCACTTGGCTGCGTGCCATTGATCTGGCCCGGGAATTTCTACTACCGCCACAGGTTACGCTGAAACTGTTTGATGATAATGCCGATGCTCGGAGAGCTTCTGAAACAGCCCAGCAAATAGTAGCCTGGTCACCAAATGCCATTGTTGGGCATTTCGCCTCGGCTGCCGCAGAAGCGGCGGCACCGCTGTACGCGCAGCATAATTTACCACTATTTTTACCGGCGGCAACGGCGAAACATCTAACGTCGTATCCTACAACCTGGCGTTTATGTGATAACGATGAAGATTATGCTTGCTGGTTATTACCGCTGCTGACGTCTCAAGGACAGGATACAGTGGCCATTGATCACGATGGTTCAGTACACGGTAAAAGCGTGGCACATCAGCTGAGTGCTGCAATAAAACAAGCAACCCGCCCTAAGCCTCAGCACGCAGCCACTACCTTTTTTGCTGGTAGCTTCCGGTATGCGCTGAAACGGGCAATCAGCTGGGCACATTGCTCTCCTAAGGAAGCTCGTCTTATCCTAACGGATGATGCGTTTTCAGCAGAACTAGTGCCTGCACTGCTGGCTAACGGTATCGACTTAGGTTCACGACAGATTTATGTGGCAGCGATAACTCCGCAACCTACAGGCCAAATAACTTCTACACTGGCTTCTGCTTGGCACCAGCGCTGGGGGGGGGCGCCCGGATGCTATTTTTGGGAAACAATGGCTGCCTTGCAGGTTGCTTGCCAGTATCCTGATTTTCCTGCCCAAACCTTATTTGGGATGCTGAATTTTGACGCACAGCGTGAAATTCACCCCGCCAGTTTTTCACTCTGGCAGGCCACGTATAGTGGACTACAGATTGTTCAAGCTCCAAAGGTGATCATATGAATACAGTGCCGCTGGCGACAGATTTTGCCAATCTGCTGGCTGCCCAGCGACTGTTTGTTGGTAAGGGGATGCAATATGAACCCGATTACGGTCGTCAACGTGTGGCGCGCTGGATAGCAAACGTATCGGCACCGCTGTGTGGGAAAACAGAGATGATCGGCTATGTACGTCGGTTTATCCCCGAAAAATTGCGTAGTGATGAGCCAATTTTTTATCTTCATGGTGGCGGACTGGTTTATTACTCTACCGAGGTATTCAGTGCTTTTTTAAGCACTCTGGCACATATCAGCGGGCGAGAGATCTGCGCATTTGATTATCCAAAAGCACCGGAAACGCCAATGACTGAGATCATCAGCCACCTGGAACAGCAGCTATCTGCCGAGCTTAATCATGTTGACGTAGCTCCTTGTCTGATGGGTGACAGCGTAGGTGGCCTGTTAGCGCTCTGGTTTGCTGGTTCAGCGTTCAGTCAGACTTTTTCCCGGATCCATCTGCTGTATCCGGTACTAGCGAGTCACCACAATTTTGAGTCTTTCCAGCGTTATGGCGAAGGTTATCTCCTAGATGCCACCATATTACGTTGGTTTGCCGAACATTGGCTTCCCTGGTGTCGTCAGCAGCAATTCGATCCTCTAGCGTCAGATTATGCTTTCAGCAGGTTACCACCCATCGTGCTGCACACCGCCGGATATGATGTGCTAGCAGACGAGGGCCTCGCTTTCGCCTCACTTGCCCGTCAGGCGGGGGCATCATTGCAACATTATCATCATCCGGCATTGCCCCATGATTTTTGCCTGTATGCAGGCAAACTCGCCAGTTCCCGCGATGCCGTTGAACAGATTGCTGCGGTGTTGGATGTTGAGTACAAACTTACTTGTAGACAATGAGGTTATTATGTCAGCGATTGAACAGTTATCTTATTATCAAAAAAAATTATCTTACGAAACAGACTCATGGGATCTGTATCTGGCATTAAAGAATAACGAAAATGCCGTTGTGGTCGATGGACGAAGTAAAGAGGCATATCAAAAGGAACATATTCCGGGTGCGATCAATCTACCGCATAAAGAAATCTGTTTTAATAACACTGAAAATTTAGATAAAACAAAGATATATATCTGTTACTGCGATGGTATTGGTTGTAATGCCTCTACCAAAACTGCGATGAAACTTATGGCGCTGGGTTTTCAGGTAAAAGAATTGCTGGGTGGGCTGGACTGGTGGAAACGCGATGGTTACTCCTCTGAGGGTGTCGAGGGGAAAGAAGGTACACCGATCTCCTGCGGTTGCTGAAGCTCTGTATACAGACTGAAGATCCTTATTATTTAAATAAATAGTATGGATGTAAATTAAATTTTAATTATTGGCTGATGTTCAGATAAAAATTATGCATTCAGAATATTACGAACGTGTATCTGTGGTGCGCGATAAATTCCGTACGCTTGATATAAAGTTAATTGCTTCCTGTTTTACCGATGACGTAGTGGTTACATATAATCAGCTGGACGTCATTCATGGGAAAAAGGCGTTACTGTCATTCCTTTCACCACGCTATCAGGTGTTATCTGATTACCAGTTAGATAAAAACATTCTCCTTACTCAGGGGAATACCGTATGTCTTGAAGTCATTGCCAGCTATATTAACCGTGAAAATAGCAAAGCGTACAGAAGTAAAATTTTCGAAATATTAACGTTTAATGGCGATCTGATATCGCGCTGGGATTATGTCGGCAATACTGAAGAAATCGCATAGTAATTTTTGAATTTAAGGGGGAAGGAAATGCCTGTATCCATTGATAGTGAAGCGTTTAATGGAGATCTGTATGATGTGATTGGTATCGGCTTCGGCCCTGCCAATATTGCGCTGGCAATTGCGATGGAAGAAGCACAATTTAGTGGTCGTTGTCTGTTTCTAGAACGCAACACTAAAACCGAATGGCAGCCGCAAATGTTGTTGTCGGGAAGCGATATTCAGAATAACCCCTGCCGTGATTTAGTGACACCACGTAACCCACGAAGCCGCTATACCTTTACCAATTTCTTATTTGAAAATAAAAGGTTATTTGAGCACCTTAACTTGGGTTTAGAATTTCCTTTACGCCGTGAGTTTGCCGAATATGTTCGATGGGTGGCGAGTTTTTTCTCCCATCAGATTGCCTATGATCGTAGTGTCAAAAAACTGACGCTGGTTAATCATACTAAAGAAAAATATTATCGAATTGAAACTGATAAAAATGAGGTGTACTTCTCCCGTTCAGTGGTGGTGGCTCCAGGTCGAACACCAATGATCCCAACGGTTTTTGAAAAAGCGAATTCACATCGCGTTTTCCATCTAACCCGTTATTTAAAGACGCTTAACCAATTAAACGAAAAGAAACCGCTGAACCGGATTGCTGTGATAGGGGGAAGTCAGAGTGCAGTAGAAATAATTCTGCATTTGCGGCAAAACTATCCGAATGTGGAAATTATTAATATTCAGCGCGGTTATGGTTTTCGCCTGAAAGACACTAGTCCGTTTAGCGATCATGTCTATTTCCCTGAGTTCGTAGACTACTATTTCAATGCTTCTGAAAGCGGGAAAAAACACCTTAACCAGCATCTACATTTCACTAATTACTCTGCCGCTGATAAAGATGTCATTCATCAGCTCTACGTGAGCATGTATGAAGATAAATTGCAGGGTAAAACACCAGTGAAAATATGGTCCTGTCAGGAAATTTTGAATTACAGCGAGGATGAAAACCACTGCCAGCTGCAGATTCGAGAAGTGAATACTGGTGAGCAACTCACGCTCGATAATATTGATGGAATAGTGTTGGCAACTGGATTCCGCAATTTCGGTAGCGGAGAGAACGACGAACTTTGTCCGCCGTTAATGACCGACCTCTACCCTCTGCTGGAGAAAAATAACGACGGAGGATTCCTCAAATTAGAGCGGGATTACAGTTTGAAGCCTGCTAGTGCGCAGGAGGAACTACCTCCGCTGTTCCTGAACGGGTTATGTGAGTCGTCACATGGTTATGGTGATGCCGGCTCTTTCAGCCTGCTGTCATTACGTTCACAGGAAATTTTACAGTCACTGGATCGGCAACTGGCAAAAAAAACAGCCTTGGCCTGAACATTTACAGAGAAATTGCTATGACTACGCCTGAAAATAACAATTCACTTAACGTCTTTTCCGATCATGAATCCTCGGCCAGAAGCTATTGCCGCAATTTCCCTGCGATCTTCCAGCGTGCTTCAGGGTGTTATCTCTACGATCAGCATGACAATGCATGGTTGGACTTTCTCAGCTGTGCGGGATCGGTGAATTATGGGCATAATCCGGCTGCCCTGAAAGAGACGTTGATCGCTTATCTGGCGGCTGATGGTATTCAGGCTGCACTGGATATGCATTCAGTTGCCAAAGCTGAATTTATTACAGCATTTAACGCTATCATTCTGCAACCACGCGGACTGAATTACAAAATCCAGTTTACTTCGCCAACTGGCACCAGCGTGGTAGAATCAGCAATTAAGCTGGCGCGCAAGGTGAAAAATCGCACTAATGTGGCAGCATTTACCAATGGCTTCCACGGAATGTCCAATACCGCACTGGGATTGACTGGTAATCGCGACAACCGGCAGAACGGTATTGATTCCCATGTATTCCGGCTGCCGTATGACGGCTACTTGGAGGGGCTGGACACTATCGCCTATTTAGAAAAGCTGTTAACTGATAATAGTTCGGGAATGGATATTCCTGCAGCGGTTATTCTGGAAACGGTGCAAGGCGAAGGCGGTATTAATGTGGCGTCAAAAACCTGGCTGCAACGTTTACATGCACTACTTCAGCGTCATGATATCTTGTTAATTATTGATGATATTCAGGCCGGATGCGGGCGTACCGGCCATTTCTTCAGCTTTGAGTTTGCTGGTATTCAACCTGATATGGTGTGTCTGTCTAAATCTTTGAGCGGTTACGGACTGCCTTTCTCACTTCTGCTGTTTAAACCGCAATGGGATCAGTGGAAGCCCGGTGAAGATAACGGCACCTTCCGTGGTAATACCACGGCCTTTGTTACCGCAAAAGCGGCATTAGAAAATTACTGGAATGATGATCAACTTAGTCAGCATATTTTTCGCCAAGAACGGGTGTTGCTGCAGTGGCTGGAGAATATAACAGCACGTTTTTTCCGCTTTATCAAACAGACTCGTGGTCGCGGCCTGTTTTACGGCATTGAATTCCACTCTCCTGAGCTGGCGAAGAAGATCACCCAATATTGCTTCGAGCAGCAACTGATTGTTGAACGTTCCGGTGATAGTGATCAGGTGATTAAAATTATGCCACCTCTGACTATTCCTGAAGAAACTCTGCTGGCAGGATTGATAGTTCTGGAACAGGCTATGGGAACGTGCTTAACCGACGTTGAGGTAACTCCTTTAATTACGAACGAAGACATTTTACACCATGAAGGAGTTGCACAATGACCTACGATGTGGTTATTGTTGGAGGAAGCGCCAGTGGCGCTGCAGCCAGCATCCTGTTACGCAAACTGGGGTTAAGTGTCAGAGTAATTGAAAAGCTCCCGTCAGCGTCATCTTATAAAAAATTATGTACTCACTTTATTCAACCCTCTGCAGTGCCAGTGCTAAGCCAACTGGGTATGGCGCACTTGGCGGAGTATGACTACAGCGTGCGTACCCGGGCAACCTTTATCACCCCAGCAGGTGTTATCGATCCTGAAGGATTTTATGGCACCAACAGTGAGCAGTGTGCGCTCAATCTGGAACGTTCGGTACTGGATCTGGCGCTGCGACAGCAGTCGCAGAAATGTGGTGTTGAAATCAGCTATGCTGAACGGGTCACAGACGTTCAGTGCTTGCCACAGGGATGGGAGCTAACGGTAGAAAAGAATAGGGAAGCGTTTAGTATAAAAGCGCGTTTCTTGATCGCTGCGGACGGAAGAATGTCACTATTGGCGCGTTTACTAGGCAATCCGCTGCAGAGCTATGAAAACCAGCGGGCCACCTTCTTCGCTTATTGCAGTGGTATTGAAGCACCGGCCGACAACCGCTCACTATTTGCTCGCCATAAAAAGGGTATGGCGTTTCTATATCCATTAATTAATGGCCGCACACTGCTGTCAGCTTATATCAGCAAAGAAACCGCAAAGCAGTGGCAAGAACAGGATGTAAAAACCAATTTGGTGGAGTTCTTTGCCTGCATTCCTGAAATGCCCACCATGAATAATGTGGTCTTTGAAACTCAGGTGAGAGGCTATAAGGATTACCCGAACTTGGTACGCCAGCCGGTCTACCAGAATGTAGCTTTTATTGGCGATGCGGTGTTATCACTTGATCCGATGAGTGGAGTGGGATGCGGCTTTGCTTTGCAAACCGCTGCGATGTTGGCTCAGGCGGTAGAAGCGACACTGCAGCAGGGTGCAATCAATACCCAACTGGCTTTGCAGACTTACCAGCATCAGTTTGATGGGTATTTTCCTTCCCACGCGCGTGGCATTATTGCTGATGCATTGATAACTAAAGACGATCAAGGACAAACATCGACCTTTAGGACCATCCTCAACGATCCTGAATTACAGCGTCAGTATCGTGACTTGACGGGGCGATTGATATTACCTGCGGCTTTTCAGAATAAATTTTTGATTAGCAAAATTCGGCAAAATGCGTCTGAGCAAAAGGTGTTAGAGGCATAATGGATGACGCAGCACGCTATAGCTCACAAAGTATTAAAATTGAGTGAGAGGGAAACGTTGACT
Organism: Xenorhabdus taiwanensis; assembly: GCF_036512875.1. Taxonomy (GTDB): domain Bacteria; phylum Pseudomonadota; class Gammaproteobacteria; order Enterobacterales; family Enterobacteriaceae; genus Xenorhabdus; species Xenorhabdus taiwanensis. The sequence goes on from NZ_AP028980.1 coordinate 28,854, forward strand.
CACGATTGTATCCACATTTTATGATGTTATTGATGAGAGGATTGAC